>NZ_VPEO01000120.1:0-1861 GCF_013417155.1 Acinetobacter sp. YH16052
TTCTGTCTAATTTAGATATTGAAATTGACCGTGGTGAACTTTGGAACTTGGCGGAAAAATCTGAAAACCGCAAAGATGCCCGAACCGCTAGAGAATGGGTCATTGCCCTACCTGATGAATTAGACGCAGATCAACGTAAGGACTTGGCAAAAGACTTTGCCAGGTCCTTAGTTGATCGCTATGGCGTGATTGCAGATTTAGCTATCCATGAACCCAGCAAAGGCGGAAATGATAAAAATCATCATGCCCATATCATGCTGACCACCCGAAAGGCTGAATTAGACCCTGAAAATAATCTGATTTTGACAACAAAGGCAGAGATTGAACTCAGCAACGCCAAAAGAAAGACCCTCAACATGGGTACAACCCAAGAGGACATTAAACAAATTCGGGCAATGTGGGCAGACTTAGCAAATCACGCTTTGGAACAAGCAGGACAACAGCAAAAAATTGACCACCGCAGCTATGCCGATCAGAACAACGGACTGCAAGCCACGATTCATGAAGGGACTTCGGTCACTCAATTACGCAGAAAAGGCATCGGCACCGAAATCAGCCGTTATAACGACAAGGTAAAACAGCACAACGCCCAATACCTGAATCAAAAAGAACAGCACAAAGAAACCACGCTACAGCGTGGCTTTAACCGTGTTGAGCAAGGCTTTGACCAATGGCAAAAAGACCAAGAAGCCAAACGCCTAGAGCTAGAACGCCAAGCGGAAAAACAGCGAGAAATGAAACGAGCCGAGCAAAAGGCATCACCTAATTTGAATAAAGGCGGATGGTCACGATGAGCAACCAAAACGATGATTTAGACGACCAGTTATATATTTTATTGGCATCCATGAAGGAATACAGGGAAGCCATAGCAGACGATAACAAGCGATTAGAGGCGTTTTACAACAAAGTGGCTAGCGGGATATTAGAGCAGAGCAAAAAAAACCTAAATAACGCAAATCAGGAAGCTACACGCGCCCTTCAAGGACGTATTCAGGAACTAGACAAGGCTACTGATAAACTAAACTATAGATTTATTGCCTTGTTATGTGCAATTTTCCTCAGTCTGGTACTGGTTTTTCTTTCTTTCATATTTTTATTCATTCCAAGTTTTGATGAGATCAAAGAACGTCGTGCAGAAGCAGCTTGGCTAGAACAAAGATATAACCTAGATATTAAAAACTGTAATGGTAAATCCTGTGTCCGGATCATGAAAAATGACTGTCACGGACCAAACAAAGATTATTGCGTGATTGACCCTAAATAATGCTTTTTAAAGCGGAGCTGCAATCCAATAACCGTGGTTAGCGCAAACATCAGGAATAGGGTCAGTAATAGATCGAGGTTTCGTTGGGTACTGGCCTCCACCAAGTCTAATTTCATCACCTACAAAAACTTTATGATTATTAAATTTGTTGGTAATACTGATCCTACCGTCACTTGTATATTCTAACTCGCTGCTACTAGCCCAGATAATAAAAGGGCTGGTATCACTGTTTAGACGAATACAACCATGTGGATCTAAATGTAATTTGCCACCTGCAAGTGAAACCATATAAGTCTTCACTTCGGGACTTTGCTTGATAAAAAATACTGGTTTTACAGGTTCTATAATATTAGAAACTAAAGCAGGCTTTGCCATGCAGCCAGTAAGCACAGAAATAATGAAAAAACTTTGGGCTAAATTATATATTTTCATAGTCAACCAAGTTATGAGATGGGACAGTACTTTGCTTGGTTTCTTTCGTTATTCAATTTATACCGGTGCACGCAAAGTGGCTCGACTTTGAAACATGGCTAAAGCCCTATTTCAAAGCATCGAGCAAAATTTTAATTAAACACGTTTCAATGCCATGATATGACG
>NZ_VPEO01000011.1:0-114258 GCF_013417155.1 Acinetobacter sp. YH16052
CAATGTAGGCTCGGGTTGAAAGCATATAATCAAAGGTCGTTTCAGCCTCACAAAAGCGCAGATGCAACAGCTTTCCAGTGGCGTCATCGATATAAACCAGCAAGCAGCATTTGGAAGCTCGACCTTCAAACCAGTCATGATATGAGCCATCGATCTGGATCAGCTCACCGAAGCAATCACGGTTGTATCGAGGCTGATATGGACGTTTCAGGCGCTTGGATCGAGGAATCCAGAGGTCATTTGCAGTCATCCAGCGACGAACCGTTTCTACCGGGATATGCAGGCCAAACATGCTGCTGAGCTTCTCATGAGCCAATGTAGGACCAAAGCCAAGTAAATGTTCAGAAATAATGGAAAGACATTCTGATTTTAACAGGACGTCATGGCGACGATGACCCGGTTGACCACGACTGGCATGTGCCATACCTGAGACACCATCTTGATTGAGCTTCTGCAATAACCGGGTAATTTGACGGGTGGAAAGATTCAGGATTTCAGCAGCACGGACCTGGGTAATACGATGATCTCTAACGTCTTGCAGAACTGCAAGACGTTGAATTTCTTTATCAGACATAGTGATCAGCATCTATATTTTATATCCAGTCCATGGTGATAAAAACCATCATAAACCAGACATTTTTATTGGTGAGAATATAGACACTTTAAATGGGTTCTAACAAAAGAATTCCGTATAACGTGTATTATGTTAATTTTAGAAATAATTAAAAGTTTGGAAATACTAGTGAAATGCAACTTATAGAAATAGAGCCTTATTTTTGGGAACTATATGAGGATAGCGAAAATATATACCTCAATGTTTGTATAAATATGAGTGCAGTTTCTTGGGCGAAAACTATCTGCCTAGATAAACAAACGATTCAGCAATATCAGACTCAAGGAAAAGGTTTTATTGATGACTTAGCTAAAAGAATTGAAAGCAGCCAATTTAGAAAAGATTATGAAAGATTTTATTTATTTCCAGATGCCTCCGCAGAACAAAAAGAGGGAATGCTTCTAGCATTTAATGAATATAGGGCTAAGCAAAATTAAAGCCATTTAACATAATGGCGATGATACGAAATTAGAACTGTAACTTCAAAATAGAAATGTCCGGTTTCTCCAAAGTAAAAATGTCCGCTTTTAGAATATGCGCTTTTGCGATTATCGAAGCGGACGGTTTGATATGTTGGTGTCTATGTCGGATAAAGAACTTAAACGATTGTCGGTCTTGCAGGAAATCTGCGATCAACGCATAACTCAATCCCAGGCTGCTCAGCTACTTCATATCTCAGAACGTCAGATCAGACGCTTACTGCAGAAATACAAAGCTCAAGGTCCAGCTGCATTAGCGCATGCCGGTCGTGGCCAAACCAGCAATTCCAAACTTCCTGAAGAACTCAGACTCAAGTGCCTCAATATTGTTTCTGACCAACTCCATGGTTTCGGACCCACTTTAGCGCATGAAAAGCTCACCACCGTACATGGATTCGATCTTTCAGTAGAAACCCTGCGTTCTTGGATGATTGTAGCCGACTTGTGGATTCCTCGCGCCAAGCGCCTGAAACGCCCATATCAGCCTCGATATAACCGGGATTGCTATGGTGAACTGATCCAGATTGATGGCTCTCACCATGACTGGTTCGAAGGGCGTGCTGCTAAATGCTGTCTGCTGGTGTTTATTGATGATGCCACAGGCAAATTACAGCATTTACGCTTCTGTGAGTCAGAATCAACCTTTGACTATATGATTTCGACACGTTTGTATGTTGAACAGCACGGTAAGCCCTTAGCGTTTTACAGCGACAAACATTCAGTCTTTAGGGTAAATCAAAGCAGCAAGAAAGACACCAAGATTACCCAATTTGGGCGAGTACTCAGTACGCTCAATATCGATATCATCTTCGCCAATTCACCACAGGCCAAAGGACGTGTAGAACGAGCCAATAGAACGCTTCAGGATCGTCTGATTAAGGAGATGCGCTTAGAAGCTATCAGTTCGATTGCAGATGCCAATGCCTGGCTGCCCTGCTTTATTGAGCAATTTAATCGTAAATTTGCCAAGATGGCCTTTAATCCCAAGGATCTCCACCGGACTGTCACTGAAACAGCTGAAGAATTAGATGATATTTTTACTTGGCGTGAACCCCGCAGAGTCACCAATAGCCTGACCATTACTTATGATAAATGTGTATATATTCTGGAGAATATCCAAGAAAATCAGAAGCTGATCGGTAAATATCTTGAGTTTCTAGAATATCCGGATGGTACTGTAGCGATCATGCATGAAGGACGGAAGATCAATTACAGCATCTTCGATAAATTAAGTCAGCTTAACCAGCGAGAGATTGTTGAGAATAAACGTTTAAGTTCTGTATTGCTGCATATTCAACAACAGCATGAAGAACTGGAACAGCAAAACAAACGTAATCGTTCTCAAAAGATGCCAAGCAGACGTGCACAGAAAACAGCAATTCAACAACGAAATCTGAATCCTGTGCTTGACTTGGAAATGTCCATATAGGACATTTCTATTTGGTTATTAGGTAGGACATTTCTACTTGGGAATAACATAGAACAATAAACCTCTGTGAAATCAAAGTGTTTCTCAAATCGATGCTAAACTAAAATAGCATGAATCATCATGCTATTTTGTATTTATAAGAGCCTCCCATGCTGTACCCCATCCCTAAAAAAATCCAACTTGCTCCATCCCAAGCCAAATGGCAGCTTGCATCAAATGAATCTGTTTTGGTTTTAGTGGGATTACAAAATTTAAGGATGATGGTAGGCATACAAGAAAGCGACCTAATGAGTCATCTGATCCAGATCAGCAATAAAGCCAAAGCACTCGATATTCCGATTGTTGACTTATATGGTGATGACCTGATGCAAGGCATGCAGCAATTGGGAGAATATGCCTCAATGCATCCGCAACTGATTTTTGCCGGGCAGGTTACACCGATGCTGAAACAGATTTTGCCGCATCTGATGAGTGTGACGGATCAAATCGGTGTGGTCGATGATGTGATTTTATTGGCGAATCAAGATCAGCATATTCAATGGATCGAAAATATTTCAGCACAGGGGATACATCACTTAAATACCTATAGCCTGACCCGCTTATGGGATTTAAGCGCATTTTCCGAATATGTATTGTCGGCCAAAGGCATTATGTTGGCTGTCGCAGAACAGCTGGATATGGATGCTTTGGAAATTGATCCCTATGTCGACTTAAAAAATTATGGTCTGGATTCGGTAGCGGTGGTGAGTCTAGTCGGTATATGGCGTGCACATGGTGCCAATATCCGTTATGAAGATGTGCTAAAACATCCGTCTTTGCACGAATTGGCAAGCTTCATTTTAAAATCCTCAGGTTGATGCGCTGCGATTGAGCAATTTTATGCGCTAAATCGGAAATTTCATCGTCATTTACATAAATGCGCATTGTAATTATTGGCTAAGCTTTCTATCATTGCCGCCTTGTTTTTCGCGATCAGCCTGGGATTGAACTTTGAGTAATTTTCTAACCGAACATCTGATACATCGTGATGATGATTTTATGGTCATCCACAAACCTGCAGGTTTACTCACAGTTCCCGGTAAAACAGAAGACTTACAAGATTGCCTGATCAACCGTCTGGTCAAACTAGAACCCAAAACTTTACTGATTCATCGACTGGATCGTGATACATCCGGCATTTTGGCCTTTGGTCTGAGCAAATGGGGACAAAAAACCATTTCCCGCCAGTTTCAGGAACGCCAGACTGATAAAATCTATCAGGCTGTGGTTGCAGGTACACTTGAAGGTGAAGGCACTATTGAAGTGCCAGTGGTGTATGATCCAAGCCGTCCGCCTTTACATATCGCAGATCCCACACATCATAAGCCGGCCATCACGCATTGGCAGGCGATTGAACATTTTAATATTCAGGGACAGCCTGTGACCCGGGTGAAACTGATCCCAATTACCGGCCGTTCACATCAGCTACGGGTGCATATGCAATATCTCGGACATCCGATTATTGGCGATACCTTATATGCGACATCCGAACAGCAACAGCTCAGCTCACGTCTATG
This sequence comes from Acinetobacter sp. YH16052, assembly GCF_013417155.1. Lineage (GTDB taxonomy): Bacteria > Pseudomonadota > Gammaproteobacteria > Pseudomonadales > Moraxellaceae > Acinetobacter. The sequence continues at coordinate 4,078 of NZ_VPEO01000011.1, forward strand.
TTTACACGCGGAACGTTTGAGTTTTTGTCATCCTCAAACAGAGCAGTTGGTCGAATTTTATTGTCCGGCGCCGTTCTAGGAAATACTTCTTTAATCGGCGTGAATTATGCTCACTTTTTAGTGGGCTTTATGTCAAAATACATTGCTTGAAGGTGTGGAATTTTGCTCCAATGACGTTTCGTGATTGAGCCTAATATTCATAATCTTGTACTTAAGATAAAGGTGGAAAAATTGCAGCAATTTGCTATTGGTCAACGTTGGTTATCAGATACTGAAACAGAACTCGGTTTAGGCGTTCTTATTGATGTTGATGAGCGGTCGGTCAGCATTTTATTCCCGAAAAGCGATGAAACCCGCGTCTATGCACGCAGCAATGCACCCTTATCTCGTATCGTATTTAATGTGAAAGATGAATTACAGGATCAGGAAGGGACCAAGTGGATTGTAGAATCCGTTGAAGACCGCAATGGCGTGGTACGTTATCACGTCGTTCGTACCTTGGAAGATGGAACTGAAGAACGTAAATCGCTGAATGAAACCCGTATTGGTGCAACCATCCAATTGTCTAAGCCTTTAGACCGTTTATTGGCCAGTCAGGTTGATTATAAAGAATGGTATGACCTGCGTATTGAAGCGTTGCTAATGCAGGCCAATATGCAAAGCAGTCCACTGCGTGGTCTAGTGGGTTCACGTGTAGGCCTGATTCCGCATCAGCTGTATATTGCACATGAAGTCGGTCAGCGTTTTGCACCGCGTGTCTTACTGGCCGATGAAGTGGGTCTGGGCAAAACCATCGAAGCTGGTCTGATTATCCATCAACAGCTGAAAACCGGCCGTTCTGAACGTATTCTGATTTTAGTACCGGATTCGCTGCAATATCAGTGGATGATTGAGATGCGCCGTCGTTTCAATCTTGAGTTCTCGCTGTTTGACTTGACCCGTACTGCATCGATCAAAGAACATGATCCTGAACAAAACCCGTTCTTGACCGAACAAAAAATTATTGCCTCTGTCGATTTGATGGTCGACCATGAAGATTTGCGTGAACAGGCACTTGAAGCCGGTTTCGACTTGCTGGTGGTCGATGAAGCACATCATTTGATGTGGAGCGAAGAAGATGGCGGTAATGACCGTTATGATCTGGTCGAAGAGCTGGCTGAACATACGCCGGGCGTGTTGTTATTGACGGCGACACCTGAACAGCTCGGTGTGGAAAGTCACTTTGCACGCCTGCGTTTGCTTGATCCGCAGCGTTTTAATTCGCTGGATCGTTTCCTCGATGAAGAAGCACAATATCAGCATACCGCTAAAATTGCAGAAGTGCTGATGTCAGATTTGCCGCTAGAAGCTGAGAATTTCACTGCGATTGAGGGCTTGTTAGGTCATCCGATTGAAGACCATCCTGAACAGCGTTTCCGTGCCATTCATGAGCTTTTAGACCGTCATGGTACAGGCCGTATCCTGTTCCGTAACACGCGTGAAGCGATTCAAGGTTTCCCGGGCCGTGACTGTCAGCCAGCGCCATTACCAGCACCAGAACACTGGTCGAAAGACGGTAAACTACGTGAGCAAATGTGGCCTGAAGAAGCCCAGCTGGATGGCTCGTGGATGGAAGCCGATCCACGCGTGATGTGGCTGATGGAGCGTTTGCGTACCGATTTAAAGCACAAGAAAGTCTTACTGATTGCACGTAGCGGGCCAGTGGTTGAAGCGCTGGAAAATGTACTACGTTTACATGCTGGTATTCGTACGGCAATGTTCCATGAAGGCATGAGTTTGTTAGAGCGTGACCAGGCTGCAGCATATTTTGCTGAAGATTCGTATGGCGCGCAGATTCTCCTTTGTTCGGAAATCGGTTCTGAAGGTCGTAACTTCCAGTTTGCCTCTGACCTGATTCTGTTCGATTTACCTGCGAACCCGGACGTGTTGGAACAGCGTATTGGTCGTCTGGATCGTATCGGTCAGGAAAACCGTATTCAGATTCATGTGCCTTATCTGGTGGGAACTGCACAAGAACGTATGTTCCGCTGGTATAACGAAGCGCTGAATATCTTCAACAATATTTCTCCAACGGCACAAACCCTGCAAGAAAACTTTATTGTGAACTTGAAAGATTGTCTATTGGCCGACCTAGGTCAGCAGTTTGAAGATTTACTTGAAGAAGTCAGCGTGCAACGTGAAGCTCTGGAAGCCGAGTTGCAGGAAGGTCGTGACCGTTTGCTTGAGTACAACTCTTGCCGTCCGGTGGTGGCACAGGAAATTGTTAACGCGCTTGAAGATTATGATGACAATACCACTTTGCCGATTTTCATGAAGCGCTTTATGGCGTCTACGAATATCGACTTTGATGAGCAAAGTAACGGTACAGTGATCATCAAGCCAACCGATCAAATGCAGGTTCAAGGTTTGACGCTGGATGAAGAAGGGATTACAGCGACTTTCTATCGTGATCAGGCGCAAATCCGTGAAGATGCGCAATACCTGACGCTTGAACATCCATTCACTGAAAGCGTGATGGAAATGATCAATACCCAAGGCTTTGGTAGCACTAACGTTGCGGTATTAAAATCTGCAGCATTGCCACAAGGTTCAGTATTGTTAGAAGTATGGTTCAAGGTCGATGTGGTTGCGCCGAAAGCATTGAATTTGCCATCTAGCTTGCCGCAACAGTTGATTCGTGTCTTGCTCAGTGAAAAAGGTCAGGATCTATCACTGAAGATTGCACCAGAAATCCTGAAGCCTTATCTACATCATTTGGATGGCAATAGCTGCCGTCAGGTGGTGAAAGCACGTCGTGATGTAATTGAAGCACGTTATCAGCAGGCCCTTGAACTGGCACGTAGTGCTTTGCCGGGCTTCAAGCAGCAAGCCAAAGAAGTGTATGGCAATAAATGGCAATATGAAATTGATCGCCTGACCTATCTGAAACAGTTCAACCCAAGTATCCGTGAAGATGAAATTGCACGTTTACAGAAGTTGCAGAAAGAGGGTCTAAGCCTGCTGGATGGTTTATCGGTAACACCGGAAGCGATCCAGGTGATGGTCGTGGTCAAGCCTTAAGCTTTACGCAATAAAAAAATGCAGCTTTCGGGCTGCTTTTTTTATGGGCAAAATCCGGGTTTATTATTTTTTGTCGGAGAATGCTGGTCTGTTATTTTCCTCCTGTTTAAAATTAGGCTACTGAATAATAAGAATGACAAAGTATGTCAAAAGCACTGATTACCCTTGGCACAAAGACCAGTCATGGCGGCATGGTGACTGAATGCGAACTCTCTTTTTTGATCAATGGTATTGCCGTGCATTTAAATGGTATGAAGCATTATTGTCCCAAATGTCAGACTATGGTCACCGCAATTTCCAGCAATTTGTCTATTACTGTCAAAGGACGGGCAGTGGTCATCGCGGGGGATAAGGCCAGTTGCGGCGCGACTTTTCTACCGATGCAACATTTGACTGTATCGCAGAAATAGACTTTAAATTCTGAAGGAATACAGAGAAATGACTTTGAGGTCATGCTTTGAGCATTTTTGCGCTGCCGAATAAATCTTTAAAGCGGTAAGCTCATTCTACGATTTCAGGATGAATACGCACTGCGTTTAAAAATAATGAAGCAAGCCTTACATTTTACCCATGCCAATGGTATCCCTTCGGCAACTTATCGGAAGTTTCTGGACTGTTTTCAGCAAGACTATGAGGTCAAAGCGATTCCCTTTATCGGCATGAACCCACAATATCCAATTACGCGAGACTGGCGTTATCTGGTCGATGAAGTCATTGCAGATATCGAGCAGCAGTTTCCTCAGCAGCAAGTGATTGGCTTAGGACATTCCTTTGGTGGTCTGGTGACCCTTATGGCGGCGTATCGACGTCCCGAACTGTTTTCCAAGCTGATCATTATGGATCCACCATTTGTGATTGGAAAAAACAGCGCCATGTTTGAACTGATCAAAAAGCTGAATCTAAAAAGTGTCGATCGTTATACACCCGCAGGAATTACGCTAAAACGCAAAGATTATTGGCCATCGAAACAGGTCGCAATTGAAGCACTCCGGTTTAACCGCTTATTTAAAAATTTCGATAAGCAGTGTTTTGCTGATTATATCGAGAGCGGCATTCAGCCAGAACCTGAACGTGGTGGGGTGACGTTAACTATTCCAAAACAGATAGAAGCGGAAATCTTCCGGACTGTGCCAGCCTGGTGGTGGAGAACACCACGCCGACCGCCTGAAGTGCCGATGCATCTGATGACTGCAGAGCAAAGCCAGTTTTATCAGCAGGGTTTGCCACAAGGGATGCACAAGATTTATCAGATTAATTATTCTGTGGTTGAGGGCGGGCATATGTTCCCGCTTGAGTATCCGGAAGCCACTGCAAAGGCGGTTAAAGCTCAACTTGTACTTTTGTAATCATCATAAAAAAGAGACGTTGATTACGTCTCTTTTTATATTACTTCATGCAAATCGGAAAATTAGCGCAGCTGGGAATCTTCCAGATGACGCGCACCTTCCAGAATCATCCGAATCATGATCATGGTCTGTTCGGCAATTTCTTTACGGTCTTCGGCAGGCATATCAATCACATTGGCCCCCATGTTGAAGACCAGTTGGGTAATCGCTTTGGCGGCAATATCCGGATGAAATAACTTCTTGTTGTTTAGGCGTTCTAGACGAATCAAATCATCCTGAAGTTCTTGCTGAAAATAATTTAACTGGCGTTCTACCGCCTGTTTATAAGACTTGGAGCCAGTATAGCCTTCACGTAATAACAGGCTCAGATTGCCTTCATCGGCATCCAGCTGGGCAATAAAAACTTCTACAGAACTGCGGATGATGCTGTTCTGGCGAGAAGCTTGCAGACGTGCTTCATGCAAAATCTGACGCAATACAATTCCGGCACGATCAATCAGCTCAATGGCCAGTTCATCAATATCTTTAAAATGACGATAGAAGCTGTTCGGTGCAATACCAGCTTCACGCGCGACTTCACGTAGACTTAAAGAGGAAATACTTTTTTGTGGCCCAATCAGATTCAACGCAGCCTGAAACAGTTCTTCCTTGGTAATGGTGGCCTTGCGACCGACACTCCGTACGATAATCGGCTCATCAATGCTTTTCGATTGTAATAAAGATGCGTCACTGCTTATTTTCATTGAAGGCTCGTTCATCGATAGGTTCATGCATGAATCATTTTATTATAACCGAGCCAGTCAAGCTTGTGAAATGATTAGAAACAATACAGTTGTATATACAAATATATATACACGTGTATAATAATTAAAAACCCAAGGTGATGTCGCAAACGATGCATGTACTGCAAAAACTTAAAATGCCATTGAATGCACTGTGTGATAGTGTAATCGATCAGCATGCAATTAATTTCTGGATTCAGAAACTCAATCCTGTATGGTCGTTGAATCAGCCATTAGGCAAGATCGTGCATATAGAAAATGCAGCACAGGATATGCTGAGTCTGAAAATTCAAGTGAATCGCTTATTTAAGTTTGGTGAAGCAGGGCAGCATCATCCGGTCTATGTGGTGGTAAACGGCATCCGTTATGAACGTAGCTATAGTTTGACCCGTGTAGATGCGCAACATGTTTTATTGACCGTGAAAAAAGTCAATGCCGGTAAAGTCAGTACCTGGTTGGCAGAACAGGCACAAGTAGGTGATGTGATCGAATTTGGTCAGCCTTATGGTGATATGACCTTGCCTGTGCAGACGAGTCCATTGATCTTGCTTGCAGCAGGGAGTGGTATTACCCCAATGCTCAGTATGCTGGAAAGCTTGAGCAAAAAAGGTGAACTATCTGCACCGGTTACTCTCTGGTACTGGGTTAAAAAAGATCAGGATGCCGCATTTAAAGCACGGTTTGAAGAACTTGCTCAAAAACATGCAAATTTCTCATTTCATGTGTATGCCACTCAAGAACAGCCAGCTGCTGCACGTCTTGATGAAACCTATCTGACCGATCTGCAAAATCTGGAAAATAGCATCGTATATTGCTGTGGCCCTTCAGGTTTTGTATCTAAAGCAGAACAGCTTTTTGCTCAGGCAAAACAGTTTAAAGGTGAAGCATTTAGCATGAGCTTGGCGGATCAATCGGATACCGGCTTTATTAATGTCACCCTGACCCAGTCGAAAAAAATTGTCAGCATTCCAAAAGGCCAGTCCATTCTGGTGAGTCTGGAACAGCAAAATATTAAACCGACCCATGGTTGCCGTATGGGCATTTGTAATAAATGTGCCTGCAATAAAGTAGAAGGTTCGACCAAGAATTTGGTCAACGGTGCGCAAAATACCGAACCCGGTAACCTGCTCAAAATTTGTATTAACTCAGCGCAGACTGACCTTGTCATCGACTTATAAGCGGGTTTTATCCTATGAATATGCCAGTAAAATTACAGTATTTTAAAAATCCTAAAAACCGTGAATTAACCCAGTTTGAACTTGATGAACTTGCACGTGAACTTGATGCAATTAAACAAGAAGTGCTAGATGATCTGGGTGAAAAAGACGCCAAATATATCCGTCGTGTCTATTCAACCATTCGCTATTCATCGATTGCCGGTCGCGCCTTATTGTTTGCAGGCTGGTTCCCACCAGCATGGTTGCTAGGCACAGGTCTATTAGGCTTTGCCAAAATCATGGAAAACATGGAGTTGGGTCATAACGTCATGCATGGTCAATATGACTGGATGAATGATCCTAAACTCAATGGTCAGACTTATGAATGGGATATTGTAGGGACTTCAGACAACTGGCGTCAAACCCATAACTTTAAGCATCATACTTATACCAATATTAAGGGTATGGATGATGATATCGGTTATGGTCTATTACGCTTGTTCCCGGAACAGCGCTGGAAACCGGGTTATTTATTGCAACCGATTTATGCAGTGCCATTCTGTTTATTGTTCCAGTGGGGCGTTGCGATTCAGAATCTTGAATTGGGTAAATACTTCAAAGGTCGCAAAAGCAAAGAGCAGACCAAAGAAGAATGGCGTCCAATGCAGAGCAAAATCGGTAAACAGCTGTTTAAAGATTATGTATTCTTTCCACTCATAGCAGGTCCTGCGGCTTTACCGGTTTTGACTGGCAATATGGTGGCCAATGGTCTGCGTAATATCTGGACCTTTAGTATTATTTTCTGCGGTCACTTTACCAAAGATGTCGAAGTATTCCCGAAATCGGTACTGCAAAATGAAAGTCGTGGTCACTGGTATATGCGTCAGATCCGTGGTTCATCCAACCTGACTGGTTCTGAAGCATTTCATATCTTGACGGGTCATTTAAGTCATCAGATTGAACATCATCTGTATCCTGATGTACCTGCACGCCGCTATCGTCAAATGGCGCCAAAAGTTCAGGCGGTTTGTGAAAAATATGGTTTGAACTACAACAATGCTAGTCTAGTTAAGCAGTACGGTAGCGTGATTAAACGTATTGTGAAATATGCATTTCCATTTAAGAAGTAATTTTTCTTAAAGCTAAAAAACCACTTCAAATGAAGTGGTTTTTTTTATTTAGGAGGCTAATACTTACAGAAAGTAAAAGCCCTGATTGCGAAGCTATTTAAGATGATTTCAAGGCATAAAGTAAAAAAGTTAATCTGTCATTTATAGCGTTGTTTAAAGGCGTTTAGTTGGTTAACCCGATAGAATGGAAAGGACTAATATGGCATCGAATGAACTGAAATATTAATTTTCGGAAGCTGTTTATCTCGACCTTCGAGATAGCGTTGATGTGCCAAACTCAGCATTTCTTCATCTTCCTCACTATTCCCATAGGCATAAATTTCAGCATAATTATCCAGATTATATTTTTCTAGAATTCTAATTTTCTTTTGTATGTTGCTACAGTCAGGAGTTTGATATAACCCTGTCAATTTCCCGGCTTTGATTTCAACTTCGCTACAGATTAAATCGATATTTAAGTAGCTGCAAACTGGTTCCAAATATAAATCCAAAGATGCAGAAACAAGCACCACTTCATGGCCTAATTCTTGATGTTGTATAAGCTGCTCTAACAGTTTGGGATTTAATTTAAGTATCAGTTTTTGCGCATAGTCCTGAGCCAATTGCAGAATTTCCTCGGCATCACTATCTTTAAACATGCTGGCATACAATTTGGGACGCATGCGGTGCGCAGGGTAGAGTTTTAAATAATAAGCCTGAATCCACGGCAAAATTTGCAGGCCGCGTTTCACAATATGCCGTTTTCTCAAGGCATAAAAAATGAACCCGGTAAAACTATCATGCAGATACAGGGTTCCATCAAAATCAAATAAGGCTAGAGTTTTAGATTCTTGATTTTGCGCATGCATGTTTGATAACGACCATCGACACGGGTAGCAAACCAGTTGGTATTATAATCACGACTCAATTTTGGCCCGGAAATGACCACTTCAGGCATGATCGCATAAATAGGGTCTTTACCGGTTTTTTCCTGATAGAGCTTGCTGACACCACGATAAGTCATCGTATCTTCAAAGTCTTTGTCTTTTTCTTTCTTTAAATCAGCTCGGATTTGACGTTCAGTAATAATAAAATTATTTTTGGCAAAAACACTGATTAACTCACGCTCAGATTGACTCTTCTGCGAACGGATCGCGCCATCTTTGGTGTAGAGTAATAAATCGCCATCCAGATCGAGTTCGGCTTCAGTTAAATCATTCAACATGCTCTGGAAAGCAGCATTTCGACTGGAATACATACCGGAATTATAGTCCGCAAAACGGTAAATCGGCTTGTCATAATCTGCCGGATACATCATCAGGCGATGAATCCCATAATACAGACCGCCATATTGACTGTAGAGATCAGTACGTAACTCTGCGATATTGCCGCCTTGGCGTTTATGTTCTTTCGCATAGCTGATATGTACCTGCATTGAACCCAAGGTGGTAATTGGATTCATTTTCTCGCCAATATTCTGGCCGACCAGTTTGGCAGCACCAGTCAGGGCACTAACATGATAGTGCTTCGACATATAGTCAAATATTTCACGATATAATTCGTCGAGTTCACGTTCCGTTTTGACCCGGCGCATCTGGCTCAGGTAATTGTCTTCAGGACTCGGATGGTTCTTGAGAACTTCCTGGAAATATCCTGCAACTGTGCCACCAATTGCTTGACCAAGTTTATCTTTGAATTTTTCATCAAGACGGCCTTGGACTTCCTTAACCGCCTTTTCACCCAAACCCGGAACAGTAGGATCTGCAACAAAGTTAGATTCCTGATCAACCACTGCCACAATCGTACAAACATTTTCCTTGGTCTGAGGAATGCCGAGCTGTTCGGTAATGTCATAAATATCTTGTGCCCAAGACTCACGTTGGTTGACACGGTTTGGAATAGCTTTGCGAATATGTTCAACTTCAAGTGTCGGTTCATCATCTTTTGACCACCATGAACCATTGCCACAACCGGCAAGACCCAGAGAAAGTACAAGTACAGACAATGACTTAAAAGAAAAACAAGAAGCGAAAGTTTTATTCATGGTGTCGTAAATTAATTGAAAAGATGAGCGAATAAGGCAGATGCAGTATACTATGCCCATCAAAAAAGTGATGAATTTATATGTATATTGGTCCATATCAACTGTCAAACAATTTGATTGTCGCTCCCATGGCAGGTGTGACCGACCGTCCGTTTAGAACCTTGTGCAAATACTTTGGTGCAGGCCATGCGGTCAGTGAAATGATGACGTCTGACAAAACTTTGCGCATGAGTAAAAAAAGCTTATATCGTGCCAATTTTGATGGAGAGTTGGCCCCGATTTCAGCGCAGATTGCTGGTTCAGATCCCCATGATCTGGCTGAAGCGGCACGTTATCAAGTGGCCAATGGTGCGCAAATTGTTGATATTAATATGGGTTGCCCAGCCAAAAAGGTCTGTAACCGACTCGCCGGTTCTGCTTTATTGCAGGACGAAGATCTAGTAGCACGCATTCTGGATGCTGTCGTTGCTGCAGTTAATGTGCCAGTGACCTTAAAAACCCGTCTTGGTTATTTGAACGGCCAGGAAAATATTATACGGGTCGCCAAACGTGCTGAACAAGCCGGGATTGCGGCACTGGCTTTACATGGCCGTACCCGTGAAGACATGTACCTGAATACCGCACGTTATTCTTTAATCAAAGACGTAAAGGAAATGTTGAATATTCCCGTGATTGCTAACGGTGATATCGACAGTCCTGAAAAAGCCAAATACGTGCTGGATTATACCGGTGCAGACGCAATTATGATTGGTCGTGCAGCACAAGGTCGCCCCTGGATTTTTCGTGAAATTGCCCATTATTTAAAAGCCGGTCAACATCTTGATGCACCAAGTATTACAGAAGTGAAAGATGTGCTACTGGGACACTTGACAGAATTATACGAATTTTACGGCGAATATTCCGGCTGCCGGATTTCCCGTAAACATATTGCCTGGTACACCAAAGGTTTGCGTTCCAGCAACGAGTTTCGCCAGAACATGTATCAGGTGGAAAATACGGCTGATCAATATCGTGTGGTAGAAGATTATTTTAATGCATTGCTAGAACATGGTTTAACCATGAATGATGTGCAGGTCGAGCATGTGAATTTACTGTAAACCAAGTAATGACGGGTAAAATTCAGCGAATCATGTAATATTTTTTGCATGAAATCCCTACCTTTTTTATCTTGAGCAGGCGGATTTTTGCATTCTGTTTACACTTCAGCCTGTCTAATACATAGCAGCACAGTTTGTTCACTTAAACTGGACAGGACTTGGACATTGCTTACTCAAGCTTCCTCTATGATGAACCTATCCAGATATAAACCAGATGTGATCCATCTTGTTTATCGTCATCATTGAGGGAGATCTGTAATGACAAATACTAATCGTCCAGTCACGGAGTTTAGCCATAAAACGTCAACGGAATTGCCACAAGAACGCAGTGAAGGCCTGAATATCAATCCGACTGATACCAATGCGCGTCCAGATTTGAATACACCCGTGAAAGACAATCCTCGTGTTCCAGACATGAATGAAGGTGAAGATAATCTGGCTGCGACCAGTGCCGGTACTTTGGGCGGAGCGGCTGTAGGCGCAGTTGCAGGTCTGGTGGGTGGCCCTCCAGGTGCAGTGGTGGGTGGTATTATCGGTGGAGTGGTTGGCGGTATTGCAGGTAATGACATTGCAACGTCTGATCATGGGAAGCAGACAGATAATTACCAGCATCCAGAGAACTTGCCTGAGGCAAATAATTATCGACATCCAGATCATTTGAGTGCAGAAGATAATTACTGGAGAGATGAGTATCATAATCGCCCGTATTTCAATGAAACGCGTAGCACATATGGCGATCTAGATTATGATCGTGATTATCGCGGTGCTTATCGAGTCGGTTATGAAAACCGTCCAATGTATGAGCATGATACGGATTTTGATCGTGCTGAACCTGAACTGCGTACCAAATGGGAACAGTTAAAAGGTGAGTCCCGCCTCAACTGGGAAGAAGCTAAATTTGCAGTTAAAGATGCCTGGCATCGTGTCACACGCTAATTCTAGATAAATTAAAAACCTCTCCATGTGGAGAGGTTTTTTTATGATTCAAGTATTAAAGATGCTTCATTTCCAGTATGAGCTGGTTAATCAGATCGGAAGCTTCCATTTCACGAATCTGTGCCACGTTCGAACCTGCCCAGAATGCACCATAACCTTGATCCCCATGTTTGGCAGCAGCATGTAATTGCTTGGCCAGATCATAAGTATATGGATAAGCGGGAACATCCAGCCGATCGGGTGTATCCACCTCAATATGCCAGTGGTTAATAATGCCACGTGCAGGACGACCGGAAATACTGGCACTCACCTGAGTGAGTGGCTTGGAAAATAAGGCTTTACGATAGGCATCATTGGCATTAGAAGATTTACACTGCACAAATGCAGTCCCAAGTTGCACGGCATCTGCACCGAAATCCATCATTTGACGCGCTTGCTCACCCGTCATAATCCCGCCTGCCGCTACAATCGGCAAGGAAGAATGCTGTTTGATCAGCTTCACCAGATTGGAGGTTTTGACTGAAGCATCAAACTTGGTCGAGAAAATCCCGCGATGGCCACCAGCCTCAATACCCTGCGCAATAATGATATCAATTCCGGCTGCATCAATGGCTTTAGCTTCGGCAAAATTGGTGGCAGATACCATGGTCAGAATCCCTGCTTGTTTTAGGGCTTGAATCTGATGCGGATGTGGAATCCCAAAATGAAAGCTGACTGCTCGCGGTTTGGTTTCTAATACCAGATTTAGGAAGTCATCATTGTCTTTAAAACTCGGATAAATACACTCCAAATGATCCGGTGCCTGAGCGCCATATTCGGCAAATTTATCTTTAAACTGTGCAATCCATGCCTGCGCTACAGTTTCATCTATAGGCACACTCTCATGACAGAAAAAATTGACCTGAAAAGGGCAATCTGTCAGTTCTCGAGTTTTTAAAATCTGTTGTCGTGCAGTCTCGATACTGCTGGCCCCCAGACCCAGTGAGCCCAAGCCGCCCTGATTGGAAACTTCGGCAGCAAGCTCAGGTGTAGAGACACCTGCCATCGGTGCCAAGAAAATAGGATGTTTAATTCCGAGATTTTCTAATAAAGACATAGATTTGCTCCTTGTTATGCTTTTACTTTGCCCTTGAGCACAAAATTAAGCAACTCATATTGGTTATTTTATTTTGAAATACTGCAGCATGGGTTACGTGTTATTTACATTTCTTGCGACACGCTACGTCGCCAAGAAGATAGAACTTTTATTAGCCTAGAATTGAACACTTTATAATAGCTTTTTGGTCACATATTCTCTGAGCTCATGTCTGATCGTATCCGTGAAAAACTGCAAATTTTAGCCGATGCTGCCAAGTATGATGTGTCTTGTTCATCTAGTGGTAGCAACCGTAAAAATAAAGACAAGGGTGTGGGCAATACCGGGAATGGCATCTGTCATAGTTATACCGAAGATGGCCGCTGTGTGTCCTTATTGAAAATTCTGTTCTCTAATGTCTGTATTTTTGACTGTTCCTATTGTGTTTCGCGCCGTTCCAATGACGTCCAGCGTGCTGCATTTACCGTGCAGGAAGTCGTGGATCTGACCATGAATTTTTATCGGCGTAATTATATTGAGGGTCTGTTTCTCAGTTCGGGGATTTTTAAATCGGCCGATCACACCATGGAACGGATGCTGCAGGTGGTCAAAAAACTTAGACTCGAAGAAAACTTTAATGGCTATATCCATCTGAAAACTATTCCGGGTGCATCACAGGAGATCATTACCGAAGCTGGACTGTATGTCGATCGTATGAGTATTAATCTGGAAATGCCGACGGAAGCGGGACTGCAAAAATTTGCGCCTGAGAAAACCCATGCTGAAGTACAAAAAGACTTGGGCATTGTGCGTGACCGGTTGATCCAGCTCAAAGATGAACGCAAGCTGATCAAGTCCGTTCCAAAATTTGTACCTGCCGGACAAACCACACAGATGGTGGTGGGCGCGCATAGTGAAACCGATCAGGACATTATTTTGATGGCTGATCGGCATTATAAGGAATTCAAGCTGAAACGGGTGTATTTCTCTGGTTATATTCCGATTAACCCTGAAGAGAAAGCCTTACCCGCCATCGGCTCAGCACCACCATTATTAAGAGAAAATCGTCTGTATCAATCCGACTGGCTAATGCGTTTTTATGGCTTTGCTGCTGATGAAATTGTCGATGAGCAGCATCCGAATCTGGAGCTGGAGATTGATCCCAAACTCAGTTGGGCCTTGCGTCATCCTGAAGCCTTTCCGCTCGATATTAACCGTGCCGACTATAAAATGATTCTACGGGTACCTGGCATAGGGGTGCGTTCTGCCCAGAAAATTGTACAGGCCCGGCGTTTTGGACAGATTCATATTGACCAGCTAAAACGCATGGGCGTGGCTTATAACCGGGCGCAGCATTTTATCCGCTGTGCGGATACACCAAAATTTAGGAAAGATCAGCAGTCCCATCAGATTCGCCAGCAAATTTTGATGTCAGGACAATCCAAATATCAGCAGCAACTTTCACCTCAATTAGGATTGGGTTTCTAGTGGCAAGTTACTGTTTTGATGGCAGCATGACTGGTCTGCTCAGTTGTGTATTTCGTGCTTTCGAGTTTAAAGAATTTAACGTGATAGTGACGGCCAATCCTCAAGCACAAACAGGTTTATTTGATGAATTTATCCATGTGGCCTCTAATGATCAGCATGGGCAGCGGGTGTGGCAGGGATTAAAGCAGAAAGTATCTTCCAGCAGTTTGCGTGCTTTTTACTATACGTTTTTGTCAGAGCAGGAAGCAGCGTTCCAGACTCTTTTTGATTTTGCAGTCTATGTCTTTCAAAACCAGCGTCCAGTCGATAAAGATTATGGTCATACTGCGGTGATCGGCATGTCGCAATGGGCCAAGCAAGTGGGGCGGGAAAAGCATCGTATGGAGGCTTTTGTACGCTTTAAAAAAGCCAAAGATGGTTTGTTTCTGAGTCTGGTCAGACCGGATTTTAATGTCTTGCCGATTATTTCCCGACATTTTCAGGAGCGTTATCAGGATCAAAGCTGGCTGATTTATGACGAGCAGCGTAATTACGGTATTTATTATGATTTAAGGCAGATGCATCAGGTCGAGATGAACGCTGAAATAATCGATCCACAAATCCGGATTGGTCATAGTCAATCATTCAGTATTGAACTGGATGATCAAGAGCTGCTATATGATCAGCTCTGGAAAGACTATTTTAACAGTGTGAATATTCAGGCGCGCAAGAACATGAAATTGCATATTCAATATGTGCCAAAGCGCTACTGGCGTTATATGAATGAGAAATTACTTTAAACAGTACATCAAGCTGCTTTCAGGCATAATAAGCATTGGTATATTTAAATTGAGTGTATAAACATGAAGGTATGGCTAACGTCATTAGCGCTGCTCACTGGATTAACTGCATGTTCGGAACAACCACAAAAACCGGTCGTAGATCCAGCCAAATATCAGGTTCAGACCGCACAGGAACTGCAGCAACGTTTTGATGCACTCAATGTCCAGTTAGCCCAAGACTTTCAGAAATTTAAGAAAGTCGAAAGCATTGCTTTCGCGCACCAGTTTCCTTTAGATGTCAAGAATCTGCAAAGCTTGAACCAGCATCTTGTCAGCAGTACTGCATTAAAACCCAGTAAAATCGCCTATTGCAATATGATGAATAGTTATTTTTCCGATATGTACCGTTTGGGACATTACAATCTGGAACTGGTCGATGACATTAAACTGCCTAATGCCAAGAATGAAAATTTAAAAACCAATTTCTCTGACGCTGATCATTTTTATACCTTTATTCTGGATCGTTATACGACTTATCGTCAGGTCCAGCAGACCATGGGTTATGGCTGTAATTTAAAAGCCGCACTGTAAAATCTGAATCAAAAAAAGCCCATCAAATTGATGGGCTTTTTTTGATTTTAATCATTAGCAACCGGTTAGTTTTTCAGGCTGCGGTTTCTCATCCGGGAAGAAGATTGGACGAAGTTTTAACCCAATGCCATTGCCGATAAAGGCAAACACCAGCCACAACCAGCCATGCAGACTACCAGAGGCAATCCCACTGAAATATGCGCCGATATTACACCCATAAGCTAAGCGTGCGCCGTAGCCCAGCATTATGCCACCTACAACAGCAGCAATCAGTGAACGTTTTGGAATATTGAAATTCGGCGCAAATTTACCTGCCAAACTTGCTGCCAACAAAGCACCCAGCATGATACCGAAGTTCATCATTGAGGTAATATCAAACCATAATGATTCTGCCAGTGCTTTAGCATTGCCTGCTTTTTGCCAATAATCCCAAGAAGCTACATCAACACCCACAAGCGTAGCACCTTTGGCACCCCAAACTGCCAGTGCAGAGGTCACGCCCCAAGGACGACCTGCCAGTGCCAAAGTGGCAAAGTTGAGTAAGGTCAGAATAATCCCGCCCCAAATCAGAGGCCATGGACCACGAACAAAGCGCTTCCAGCCCTGATATTCACTGCGTGGCTCAATTTCCAGGCTGCCATGACGTTTCTTTTCGAAATAAACAGTTGCCGCAGCAATGATGGCAAAAACGATAAAGCTCAACAGCAATCCAGGAAGAACGCCTAAACTTTCTACCAGTGAAATAGGCTCAAGATGTGGCAGAGCAAACCACCAGTCAAGGTGCGAGGTCGCAATCACAGAGCCGATACAGAAGAACAAGAGCGTCACCAGCATACGTGCACTACCGCCACCGACGGTATACAGCGTACCTGATGCACAACCGCCACCAAGTTGCATACCGATACCGAAAATAAAGGCACCAATCATGACTGACATGGAAACAGGGTTAACATTGCCTTTGACTGGGTTGCCGAACAATTCACCTGCACCTAAAGCGGGGAAGAACAGTAAAACTGCCAGCGCCAGCATAATCATCTGCGCACGTAAACCACGGCCGCGACGTTCCTTGATAAAGACACGCCAGCTCGAAGTAAAACCAAATGAAGCATGGTACAGGGTCATGCCCAGTGCACCACCAACCAAAAATAATAGGGCCTGATTTAAGCCTACGATTTGATAGGCACCGATTGTACCTATGATAAGCAAAATAAAAGCTGCCCAGACCGAAATATTCGACCGTTGGGAAGCAGCAACAATGACTGACATGGGAGATTAAATTTTAAAAATAAAGGCTGGTATTCTACTGAATTTCAGTTTAAATGCAGCCCGTTTTGCCGATTCAATCACAATTAAGTCATTCTAATACTTGATAAGTTTTATCAATTTATTTGATTTTATCGAATCATTTAGATAAAAAATTGATCCCATCAAGAAATAATGCAATTTCAATTTAGATAATTCGATATTTAAAATCATCTCTGATAAAAAAGCCTGCAATCGCAGGCTTTTAAACATCAAGCTGAATCCTAAAATCAGTTTTCAGCTTTTTCCCGAACTTCTCCGGCACCTTCCTCAACTGCCGCAGCTGTTGCTGCAGTTGCTTTACGTGCTGCTTCCGCAGTGGCATCTGCTGCTCTAGACGTTGCAGCAGCTGCTTCGTCCGCTGCCTGAGCAGTATTTTCCACGGCATTATCCATTGCTCGTTCGGTTTCTACCGCAGCCTCACGGCTGGCATCTTCCATATCATGACCGGCTTGATTGGCTGCATTTTCTAAATGCTCACCTGTGGTTGCGCCGGTTTCAGGCGCTTCTTCTTTACTACAGCCGACTAAGGCAACAGTGGTCGCCAAACCTAAAGCAATCAGTAATTTATTCATCGAGTAATATCCTTTTGTTGTTGTAGAGCTGCAATCTAATTTAGCAGTCATTTGTTTAGATTTATGCTAGCAAATAGATCAAAATTTGTTGATTAACTGTAACTTTTTTCGATACTTATACTGTAATGGCACAGTCGGAAGTTGTTTTAAGTTTCATGGAATAGTGATATTCACAGAGAGGGGAGCTTCAAAACTATCATTCGACATGCAGATTATAGTATGAAGTTTGGTATTTAGATATTTGGCATCATGAGCCAGAGATAATTCTAAAAATGAAGAAATGAAAGACATAAAAAAGCCCGCATGATGCAGGCTTTTTTTAAGAAAAACTTATAGACCAGCAGAGGCTTTAAGCGCTTCCACTTTGTCAGTTTTTTCCCAAGTAAATGCAGTATCTGAACCTTCACGACCGAAGTGACCATAAGCAGCAGTTTGCTTATACATTGGCTGGATCAGGTCAAGCATACGGGTAATGCCATATGGACGTAAGTCGAAATGTTCACGAACCAGTGCAATAATCAATTCTTCAGAGACTTTTGCAGTATTGAATGTATTGATTGAAATTGAAGTTGGCTCAGCAACACCAATCGCATAAGACACCTGAATCTCACACTTGTCAGCCAAGCCAGCAGCAACGATGTTTTTCGCCACATAACGACCTGCATACGCAGCAGAGCGGTCAACTTTAGATGGATCTTTACCAGAGAAAGCACCACCGCCGTGACGTGCCATACCGCCGTAGGTATCTACGATAATTTTACGGCCAGTCAAACCACAGTCACCTACAGGACCACCGATCACAAACATACCCGTTGGGTTGATGTGGAATTTGGTGTCTGCATGGAACATGTCAGCAGGAATGATTTTCTTCACGATTTCTTCAATCACAGCCTCTTTCAGGTTTGCTTGAGTGATTTCAGGATCATGTTGAGTTGAAAGAACGACTGCATCTAAACGAACTGGTACGCCATTTTCATAAGCAAAAGTTACCTGACTTTTTGCATCTGGGCGTAACCATGGCAAGGTGCCATTACGACGTAATTCAGCCTGCTTTTCCATCAAGCGATGCGCATATGAAATCGGCGCAGGCATTAATACATCAGTTTCGCGGCTTGCATAACCGAACATTAAACCTTGGTCACCGGCACCCTGATCTTCAGGTTTCTGGCGGTCTACACCCTGAGCAATTTCAGGTGACTGTTTACCAATCATGTTGATCACGGCACAGGTTGAACCATCAAAACCAAGATCAGAATGGTGATAACCAATTCCGTTTACGGTATGACGTACAATTGCCTCAAAATCAACATTTGCTGTCGTTGTGATTTCACCGGCAAGTACAACCGCACCTGTTTTTACAAGCGTTTCACAAGCAACCCGTGCATATGGGTCTTCTTTTAAGATTGCATCCAAAATAGCGTCACTGATTTGGTCAGCCATTTTATCTGGATGGCCTTCGCTTACAGATTCCGAAGTAAATACAGCGTACTCGCGCATAGTCCTATCACAGTTAATTTTAAAGACCCGATATGTTACATCGAGTTGCGCTCTAGGACTAGCTTAACACGACAAAATTGGTCGAAATTGTTTCAAATTATTGTGTTTTTAATTGATTAATAGAATTAAAAAAATTGATATGTCTATTTAGACAGCATTATTGATTAGGGAATATGAAGCAACAATATTTTAATCCGTCAGACTGTCAGAAAATTAAATGCTTAGATTTCCGATTAAATCTTAAAAAAATAGACGATAGAAAAAATACAAAGCTCAAAATTCAAAATTTACTTAAGCAAGTGATCATTACATCAATAAAGCAGATTCAGGCTGTGCGCCTTGCGACCAAATGTCTTGTTGATGTTCGGGTATATCTTCATATTAGCGCTAAGTCTTCAACATTGGCCGTTTAGGAATGGCGATATCTTTTGCTATGGACTTCTTAGAGCAAGACTGTACGGAGATCAGAAATCATGTATCAAAAGGCATTTACCCTGATTGAAGTGCTGATCGTGCTCATCATTATCGCGATTTTAGTGACGATGGCTTTTATGAGTTATCAAGCTTATGTCGTGCGTAATCAATTGGCCGAAGTGTTTGAACAGGCTGGAGCATATCGAACCCAGTTTATTGCTTCGGATCAGCACTGTGATGCCGGACGCCAGATTGGTGGGCATGGTCAATATATCGAAAAAGTCATTATTAATGCCGCTTGCCGGATAGAGTTCAAGATACGAGAGCAGGGAGTCGATATGGCCATTCGCGGGAAATCAGTCGCTTTTGATGTTCATAGTGACAAATGTTATTCCACTGATATTCAGCAGCGCTATTTGCCTAAAGATTGTCAAGGACAATAAGTCTGCCGAGGTTGGAAATTAGCCTAAGCAAATTAGATTTCACCTGTATATCAAACAATCCTGTCAATATTTTATAAAATTTAATACAAATTACATTATGAATAGATCAGAGAATTGTATGAATTTTCTTCAAAAATAATGGTGTGAGACATATGAAATAGAAACAAAATCAGCATAAATTCAATCCTGTTTATCAGCTTGAAATCCAGATACAGAAATTAAAGTTGCTTTTGAAGTGCAGGATAATTCAATCTGTAAACCAGTAGAGCGAATCAAAGCCGAAGAAGAAATGTGGAATAATTGTACGATAAGGCAAGAGACACTCAATAAACTGATAAATATTGTTGGTTAGTCTTTACCCCTCGCTGTTTTTTTAAGACAATAGACAGCAGTTTTGAAAGTCTTTTCATCATTTCCTATTTCTGAATATTTTGGACTCTGATTTATGACAACCCCGCTTAATGAACGTCGTATTGCAAACGCAATTCGTGTATTGGCAATGGATGCTGTGCAAAAAGCAAACTCAGGACATCCAGGTGCTCCAATGGGGATGGCAGATATCGCTGATGTGGTTTGGCGTGAATTCATGAACCACAACCCGACCAACCCGAATTGGGCAAACCGTGACCGTTTTGTATTGTCAAATGGCCATGGCTCTATGCTTCAATATGCGCTTCTTCATTTAACGGGCTACGATCTTTCGATTGAAGATCTAAAAGCATTCCGTCAACTTCATTCTAAAACACCTGGTCACCCGGAATTGGGCTATGCGCCAGGAATTGAAACGACGACTGGTCCTTTAGGTCAAGGCATCGCGAATGCTGTTGGTTTTGCACTGGCTGAAAAAACCCTAGCTGCACAATTTAACAAAGACGATATCCAAGTTGTAGATCACTTCACTTACTGCTTCCTTGGCGATGGCTGTTTGATGGAAGGTGTTTCTCACGAAGCATGTTCTTTGGCAGGAACATTGGGTCTGGGCAAATTGATTGCTTACTATGACGACAATGGCATCTCGATTGATGGCGAAGTGGAAGGCTGGTTCTCTGACAATACAGAACAACGCTTCCTGGCGTACGGCTGGCAAGTGATTAAAGTTGATGGCCACGATGCAGATGCAATCCGTCAGGCAACTTTAGAAGCTAAAGCTGAAACTGCTAAACCAACCATCATTATTTGTAAAACTGTGATTGGTCTAGGTTCACCAAACAAGCAAGGTAAAGAAGACAGTCATGGTGCACCACTCGGTCATGACGAAATCGTCTTGACTCGTGAAGCACTAGGCTGGACTGATGAAGCATTTGTAATTCCTGAAGATGTTTACGCAGCTTGGGATGCGAAAGCTAAAGGTGCTGAATCAGAAGCAGCTTGGAACGAAACATTTGCTGCTTATGCTGCAAAATATCCAACTGAAGCCGCTGAATTTAAACGTCGTTTATCTGGTGAATTACCGGCTGACTTCGTTGCAAAAGCGGATGCCTATATTGCAGAAGTGAATGCCAAAGCTGAAACAATTGCAACGCGTAAAGCCAGCCAAAATGCATTGCAAGCACTTGTTCCATTATTGCCAGAAGTTCTAGGTGGTTCTGCGGATCTTGCAGGTTCTAACCTGACCCTTTGGAAAGGCGCGCAAGGCGTACAGGACAATCCGGCAGGTAACTACGTACACTATGGCGTACGTGAATTCGGTATGACTGCAATCGCGAATGGTGTTGCACTGCATGGCGGGTTCATCCCTTATGTAGCAACATTCCTGATGTTTATGGAATATGCACGTAATGCGGTACGTATGTCTGCATTAATGAAACAGCGCGTGATCCATGTGTATACGCATGACTCAATTGGTCTGGGTGAAGATGGCCCAACGCATCAACCTGTTGAGCAGATCGCATCCCTTCGTGGTACACCAAACCTAAATACATGGCGCCCATGTGATACCGTTGAAGCAGCAATTTCTTGGAAATCTGCATTAACGCGTGCTGAAGGTCCAACCGCATTGATCTTCTCTCGTCAGAACTTGCCATTCCAAACCCGTACTCAAGCTCAAATTGAGAACGCTGCGAAAGGTGGCTATGTATTGGCTGAAGAAAAAGGCGAATTGAAAGCCATCATCATTGCAACTGGTTCTGAAGTATCTCTGGCAATGGAAGCTTATGCACAGCTTGAAGGCGTGCGTGTCGTGTCTATGCCATGTGCTGAAGAATTCATGAAGCAAGATGCAGCTTATCGTGAAGCGGTTCTTCCATCAAATATTCGTGCACGTGTTGCTGTTGAGGCTGCACATGTTGATTACTGGTGGAAATTTGTGGGTCTTGATGGTCGCGTCATCGGTATGACCACTTATGGTGAATCTGCACCTGCAAAAGATCTGTTCCAGTTCTTCGGGATTACCACTGAAGCAGTGGTAGCAGCTGTAAAAGAGATTACTGCATAATCAACTGATTAGGCGGTTTATTAAAAGGCGCTCCAGTTTTGGGGCGTCTTTTATTTTTTCGCTTTTTAGCGTTGTTTTCATGTGGCAACTGTTAGAAGGTTCTCCCATAGTCGAAATGAAAGAGTGAGAAGAACATGAGCTTGTATGAACAAATTAACGATGAAATTACTTTAATGGATGCAGGCGAACTCAAGTGGATCGGACAGGAGTTAGCTCTTGAAGCGATGGTTGCAGTTGATTTAATGCTGCAAGAATTAGCCGAAGAAAAGGTCATTAAAGTGCGTCGTAAAAATCATGAAAAGACGACTGGCCTAAAACAGGTTGATCGTATTCTGGTTGAAAAACTTTAAACATAAAGCATGAAAAGTCCCTGATTGGGGCTTTTTTTATGCCGGATGATTTTCATCTGACAGGTTGCTTATGAACATCAGATGAGATAAAGCTAGGTTTAGGCCGCTATAAAAATTCAGCGACCACTATCGAAACGACTTAAATTAAAGAAATAAGCCAAAGAAGCGGTTAAACATGAATATACAGCCCCAGATCCAGATCAAATCTCTAGAGCAAATATCACAGCCGGAATGGCTATTTTTATGGCAAGACTATCAACGCTTTTATCAGACACAAATTTCGGATGAGGTGAGTGAAAATACCTGGGATAAATTAACCAATTATGAATTAGATTCAATATACGGTTTTGCGGCCTTGATTGATGGAAAGGTCGTTGGGATGGTGCATGTCATCGAACATAACAGTAGCTGGACAGTAAGACCTTATGCCTATTTGCAGGATCTATTTACCCATCCTGACTATCGGGGAAAGGGTGTGGCGCGTAAGTTGATTCAACATGTCTATCAGGTTGCACAGCAGCGTAATTGCGACCGGGTTTACTGGCTGACTCAGGAATCAAATCATCAGGCACAAGCGTTGTATAATAAAGTCGCCAAGAAAACTGGATTCATCCAGTACCGTATGGATTAAAGCTCAAAAATTAAAAAAAATAACTTACAATTTTATCGTTTCATCACTGCAACAAAACGTTTTATCTTTAGGGCTGTAAACGGTTCCAGATTCTATACACTTAATAACATCCAAAACGTGAGATAAAAACATGAATTTCAAAACATTAGCATTAGGCTTGGCGGTCGCATCTGTAGCAACAGTTTCTATGGCAAAACCAGTGGCCTATACAATTGACCCGACTCATTCAGCAACGGTGTTCTCTTGGAGCCACTTTGGTTTCTCTACACCATCTGCAAACTTCAGTGACATCCAGGGTACGATTAATGTTGATAATGCAAAACCTGCGAATTCTTCGGTCAATGTGAACATCCCGGTTGCAAGCATTAATACGAATGTGAAAGCGCTGGATGACCATATTAAGACAGCAGAATTTTTTGATGCTGCCAAATATCCGAATATCACTTTTAAAAGTACTAAAGTTCAGGCTTTAGGCAAAAACAAATACAAAATCACCGGTAACTTAACCGTAAAAGATGTCACTAAACCTGTGGTACTGGACGCAGTTTTAAATAAACAAGGCGTGCACCCAATGACAAAATTACAAACGATTGGTTTCAATGCAACCACTTCATTTAACCGTTCAGCCTTTGGGGTAGGCGGTTATGTTCCAAATGTGGGCGATAAAATTACAGTGAACATTACTACCGAGGCTTCTGTTCCTGCTCCGAAAAAATAAGCATGACAAATTAAAAAAGCACCCAACTGGGTGCTTTTTTATTACGGTTATTTAAGTTGCAAGTTTTCTAAATAATGCAGCAATACCGAACTGGCGGCCTGTTCAAGCGCGGGCGCATAGCTTTGATGATCCGCCCGTAAGGCGGGAATATTGATCTGGGCTTTGCGTAACTCACAGATATGTCCAATCAGCCATTTCTCTAAACTTTCACTGGCCACTTCAGCATGGAATTGTAGTGCCAGAATATTCTGTCCTACCCGAAAAGCCTGATTTGGATAAAGGTCAGAACTGGCCAGTAATTCTGCCTGTTCAGGTAGGTCAAAGGTATCACCATGCCAATGCAGGACGTCGATATCTTCCAGAGCTTTTAGTGGATTATTTTCAATAGAGGCAAGCTTAAGTTTAGACCAGCCAATTTCTTTCACATCTCCCGGACAGACTTTAGCATCCAATGCAGCAGCAATTAACTGTGCACCTAAACAGATGCCTAACGTCGGTAAGTTATTTTCCAAGCGAACTTTAAGTAAGTCCATTTCTTGTTGTAAGAAAGGGTAATCCTCAGTTTCATAGACTGCAATCGGGCCACCGAGAATGACCGTTAAGCCGGGGTGCTCATAAGCTTTGCTGAGATCATCGATACCAGCTTCGAAATAACGCACACGTAACCCGAGCTGATAAAAAATATCTTCCCAAGCGCCTAAGTCTTCAAAAGCCAGATGTTGAATGGCATAAACGGTATCGGGGAGGTGGGCTAAGTTCAGCATAGTTTTTTGATATCAAGAGAATGATTTAATTTAACGTGAATCAAAAGCAAAATAAAAGGCTTTATCTACCGATCCTGTGCAAAATAAAAAATAATAAGCATCTCTGCACT
Source organism: Acinetobacter sp. YH16052 (assembly GCF_013417155.1). Classification (GTDB taxonomy): domain Bacteria; phylum Pseudomonadota; class Gammaproteobacteria; order Pseudomonadales; family Moraxellaceae; genus Acinetobacter. The sequence continues at coordinate 28,762 of NZ_VPEO01000011.1, forward strand.
ATCAGTAAGTGTGTAAACATTTTTCGTGTGATCGCTACATCAAGCAGTTCATTTTTCCTTTTATATAGAAAAGAGAGTAGAGTAAGGCTGCCGTACTGAATAAAAACAACAAGGTCATCAGGAACAAGGATATGCAGAATATACGTTTATATGTCGATAAAAATAGAATCAGCCCTTATGCCATGTCGGTCTATGTTGCCTTAAAAGAAAAGGGTTTAGATTTTCAGGAAATCGTGATTGATTTAGATCAGCAACAACAGAAATCTGCGGCTTATCAAGCCATTTGTCCAAGTGCTAAAGTTCCGTGTTTAATAGTAGATAACTTTAGCCTGTTTGAATCATGGGCGATCACTGAATACTTGGAAGATGCCTTTCCAGCACCTAATTATCCAGCCTTATATCCTAAGGAAATTTATGCTAGAGCTAAATGTCGGGCCATACAAGCCTTGGTCAAAACCGATTTTATGCAAATCCGCCAGCAGATGCCTTCCGATTCGGTATTTCATCTAGCAAAAATGTCTATACCTCTTACAGCTCCGATCACTGAAGAAATTCAGCGCTTGGTGAATGTGGCAGAATATATGCTGGAGGACATATGGGTGACTGAACACTGGTCAATTGCAGACTTTGATCTGGCCTTTATGTTGCATCGTTTGTTGAGCCATCAGGTGAAACTTCCTGTGAAAATAATAGAATATGTCGAGCATAATTTTAAGCGTGCTTCGGTACAGGCCTGGCTGGCAGAACATGAAAAAGCTAAAACTTTAATCTAATGTCGACTGATAAAACAGTTCATAAAAAACCTACTTAAATAGGTAAAATTCAAGCGTAATATGAATCAGAACAAAACTTGAAAAGATGCTGAGGATACAGTCCTCGTTGAATAAGAAGGAGGGAGGGGCCGGTGGGGAATTCACATCATCATGAACATAGTCATGTCGCCGTGACTGCAAAAAATGCCAAAAAATTATCAATAGCGTTGGCATTAACCACGACTTTTTTAATTGTGGAAGTGATTGCTGGTTTTCTAACTCAAAGTTTGGCCCTACTTTCTGATGCTGCACATATGTTTACCGATGCTGCTGCACTGGCTATCGCTTTAGTCGCTATCAAAATTGGGCAAAAACCGGCAGACAATAAACGGACATTTGGTTATCAGCGCTTTGAGATTTTGGCTGCCCTGTTTAATGCCGTGATGCTGTTTGTGGTTGCGATTTATATTTTGTTTGAAGCTTATCAGCGTTTGAGTTATCCGCCAGAAATCCAGAGCTTGGGCATGATGATCGTGGCCACCTTGGGGCTGTTCATTAACCTGATTTCCATGAAAATTCTGGTGTCTAGCAGTCAAGAAAGTCTCAATATCAAAGGCGCTTATCTGGAAGTGCTCAGTGATGCACTGGGATCAGTCGGGGTGATCATTGGGGCGCTGGTGATTTATTTGACTGGCTGGATGTGGATAGATACACTCATTGCAGTATTAATTGGATTTTGGGTATTGCCAAGAACCTGGGTTTTGCTAAAACAGAGCATCAATATTCTGCTTGAAGGTGTGCCGGATGAAATTGATATTGAAAAATTACGTTACGATCTTTTGGCGCTTGAAGGGGTGCGAGATATTCATCAGCTCAAGGTCTGGGCAATTACTTCCAAAAAAGTCATGCTGACCGTGCATCTGGTTGCGCCGAATGTGGATTATCAGAAACTGCGTCATCAGGCCTTTGAGATGCTCCACCATGAGCATCATATTACCGAAATGACCTTGCAGATCGAAGCGGAAGATTGTCCGCCGGAACATCGGGGACAATCCTCATATCAGCACTCACATGCCGAAAGCCATCAGCATTACAATTGAATAGTCTTAACAGCAGAAATATTTTTTATTTTTTTAAAAGTGAGCGAATCACATCCAGATAACTTGGCGGAGCATCGACATACTGACGCTCCCTTAACATCTGATGCATTTTCGCCAGCTTTTGATGCGGCACAGAGGCCATCAAATGATGTTCAATATGATAGTTCACATGAATTGGGGCTACAAAAGCACGTGCCAGCCAGTCTGCACGGGTGGTGCGGGTATTGCTAAGGGCAGAATGACTGGTTTCTAATCCGGCATGCTCAGCCATGGCTCGGATGCGGATGAACAAAGGAAATGGAGTGATATAGGCGAGAGGCCATAATAAATACAGTTTGGGATGCCCACTGGCCCAAAGAGCAGAAAAAATTGCTGCATTTGAGATGAGCATACCGGAACTGTTCTTAAATAGATTCTTTGCTAACTCTAAATTGCTGCGATCACCACGCGGAATTGGCTTGGGGTCATTGGAAACACTCCATTCCAGTAATTCAAGATCCATCAATATCCGACCAGCGAGAAATTTAAGCCCAGATTGCCCATTCAGGTCACGGAAGAATTTCCTGAATAGTGAGCTTTGAGTAATAGGGAAATTCTTCACCAACCCCAAGTCAGGATCATCAGGCTGCGAGGTTTTAGCATGATGTTTCAAATGGTAAGGACGATACTTGCTGACATCATTCCAGATCGGGCGTGCACAGAGCCAGTCGGTCAAATGAGTGTTCAACCATTTGGTTTTGAACAGGCTATGGTGTGAAGCATCATGCATCAAAATAGCCATCGCAAGCTGGCGTCCCGCAAGAATGGCCAATGCCAGCGCGCACATCAGGACTTTCCCCCATGTAGGTAAATATTCCCAGCTATAGGCAACCGTACCAAAGGTCATGACAATTACGGTCCAGGTTGAACCTACTGCCCAGGCACCGTGTAAGTCTGAGGTCGTGGTGAGTTCTTTAATTTCGTCACGACTAAAAAGTTCTGTGACACTGACCTTGCTGTTCATTCTTCTGCCTATATTTAGTTCTTATTGCTGTATTCAATATATTTGGATGAAATATTACAGTCAATTTATTTTTGTGTATAAAATAGAAATAAATTAGACCCCTTGGTCTTTAAAATAATGTTGCCATAAAAGTTGACCCTGTTTTTCTATTTTGCGGACTGCGAGCTCAAATTGTTGTCGGGCATCGGTGTCTATCCATTCTGCAGGAAGCAAAGGATCAGCACGTAAACTAAACAGGGCAGATTTACCTAGATAAAAGGCACTTTTTGCAGCATCTGCTAAAGTCAGATTTTGGTAATTCTCAAACCAGTCATTGATATCATGCTGTACTGCATGATAGGTCTGATGTAGCGCTTCGATATCCCATAAATCACGAACTTCGGTTTCACTTTCCAGTTGACTGACTTGAAAAAAACGTGCGTCAGGATCTAATCCAAACTGGATTACAGCTGTTTTTAATGGACTTAGGTTTAGCGTTAAATTATCGGGACGAATAAAAACATTTTGCTCTAGTTCCTGAAAGCCATAATAACGCAGCGCTTTTTCCCTTTTAGATAATGCTGTACGGTCTACACGCCCCAAAGTACCGGTATAGACCAATACATATTTTCCATTCCATATGGTCGCCGTTTGCATATCAGGGTGTTTGTTTAAGCTGATAAAAGAAGTATCAAATTTTTTCTCTAGCAATTGATACACGCCGCGCTCTATAGCTTGAATGACATTTTCCTGATTTAATCGAGCCACAGCGACACGGATACCATTGTCAGATATACCCAATAATTCAGCAGCAGCTAATATGCGCTTAATAGACAGGGTTGAGTTTTTAGAGGCATATAAAAGATCTAGAATTAGATGACGAGCATTTAATTTATAAGTCATGAAACGATATCGTTATGAAAGGGATTGAAAGTTTTAAAGTTTATTCACAATAGCACTTTGTCATGAATAAACCAAAAAAATTGTCACGGTAAAAAAGGATGAATAAGTGATTTGAGATATACATTTTATTAATAAATTTTTTTCAAACACAATAAAAAAACCCTTATCTTTCGATAAGGGTTTTTCGTATTCTGGAGCGGGAAAGGAGACTCGAACTCCCGACCCCAACCTTGGCAAGGTTATGCTCTACCAACTGAGCTATTCCCGCAATGAGGTGAATTATAGAGAATTCCACAGCAGTGTCAACTCTCTATAAATCTGTTTGATTAATTAATCAGCACGACGCCAAACCGTACCTTGACGGGTATCCTCAAGAACAACACCTTGATCAAGTAAAGATTGACGGATTTCGTCTGCGCGTGCGAACTTTTTGGCTTTCTTGGCATCCTGACGTTGCTGAATCAAATCTTCAATTTGTTCAGGTGATAGTCCTAATGCTTCCTGACCAATGTCAGACTTGAGGAACTCTTCTACATCTTGCTGTACCAGACCGAGAATATTGGTCAGGTGACGTAAAGTTGCATAATAAATCGCTGCCTGTTCCGCATTTTCTTCTTTCACAGCACGATTCAGTTCTTTATTGATTTCAAACAATACCGCAATCGCTTCAGGCGTATTGAAATCATCACGCATAGCGGCATTAAAACGTTCAACCAAAGCCTCATCCAGAGTTTCAACCAGATGATCACCATAAACCGCCTGATAGGTTTTAAACGAGTGATAGAAACGAGACAAGGTATTTTTTGCTTCTTTTAAGGCAACATCCGAGTAATTCACCGGGCTACGATAATGGGAAGAGACAATAAAGTAACGCACCACTTCCGGATGGAATTTTTCAATCACGTCGCGAATGGTGAAGAAATTGCCTAAAGACTTCGACATTTTCTCGCCATCGACATTGATGAATCCGGCATGCATCCAGTAATTAACATACTGTTCGCCAGTAGATGCTTCAGATTGTGCAATTTCATTTTCATGGTGCGGGAAAGTCAGATCAGCACCACCGCCATGAATATCGAAATGATTGCCTAGGCAGCAGGTCGACATTGCTGAACATTCGATGTGCCAGCCTGGACGGCCATTGCCCCAAGGAGATGCCCATGATGGCTCATTTTCCTTGGCATGTTTCCACAGTACAAAGTCAAACGGATGTTTCTTTTCGACTTCAACATCGACACGTTCAGACGCACCGGCTTGCATATCTTCCAGTTTACGGCCAGAAAGGCGACCGTATTTGGCGAATTTTTCGACCTCAAAGTAGACATCGCCATTATTGGAAGGATAGGCCGTACCTTTGTCGACCAGGTTACCGATCATATCTTGCATCTGATCGATATAATCTGTTGCTTTAGGTGCAACATCAGGTGCAAGGCAGCCCAGTTTGGCAAAGTCTTCATTCATCGCATCAATAAAGCGACCTGTTAATTCTGAGATACTTTCGCCATTTTCATTGGCACGTTTAATAATTTTGTCATCAATATCCGTAACATTGCGCACATATTTGACCTTCCAGCCTTGGCTACGCAGGAAACGGATAATATAGTCAAATGCAACCACTGTACGTGCATGTCCAATATGACAGTAGTCATAAACCGTCATACCACAGACATACAGATCAATTTGACCTTCAACACGAGGTACGAATTCTACTTTTTTGCGTTGCTCTGAGTTATATAGAACAAATGGTTGCATAGCTGTTCAAAAGACTTCAAATAAAAGGATGAATCATCTTAACCTAAGCATAATTATTCATAAAGATAAAAGCGTAAAAAGCCTCAGTTATTTAGGGGAGTTAGGCGACGAGAGTGATTTATAAAGAAGGGGTTCAGGAAGTGAAATAGCGAATATTGAGCTTACATTTTCAGAGGCAGTGTTTGCCAGTCTGATGGAATTATATTTGAATGAGTCTGGTCTGATTTGACCAAAACTATTTTGGATAGCGTAAGCGCGTTCCCCTAAAAAATAAAAACAAGCGCCTTTTACAGCGTCAAAAATGGAGCGAATGTAGAGGCGGAGATACCAGATTGTGCAAGTTGAATACAATCTGAATATATTAAAAATCCGTCGAATCTTCTACATTTAGAAAGCTTACAATTGCATAGCTATGCTAAAATTGCGAAAATTATGCCCATCAAACCAGAGTTTTTCTCTGTCCTTAGCGTAGGTAAACAGGCTTTGAATCCACAAAAAACAGCGAATCAACTAGATTTCCAGAAAGTCGCACTTGAAACACTGCGCATCGAAGAAAATGCACTACAGATTTTAGCAACACAGATTGATGACCGTTTTAGCCGGGCATGTGAAATTATTCTACAGTGTACTGGCCGTCTGGTGATTACCGGAATGGGCAAGTCAGGTCATATTGGCCGTAAAATGGCGGCGACCTTTGCTTCGACCGGAACTCCCTCATTCTTTATGCATCCAGGTGAAGCTGGTCATGGCGACTTGGGTATGCTGGTGGCTGGTGATGTGCTGATTGCAATTTCAAACTCGGGCAAGAGTGATGAAATCATGATGCTGATGCCACTCATCAAACATCTGGAAATTCCGCTGATTACAATCAGTGGTGATGATCGTGGTCCAATGCCACAAAATGCTGATGTGGCTTTGACGCTGGGTAATATTCAGGAGGCTTGTCCACTGGGTTTAGCGCCGACATCGTCAACGACGGCAACATTGGCTTTGGGTGATGCTTTAGCGGTGGCTTTACTGGATGCTCGCGGCTTTACCTCGGATGATTTTGCACGCTCACATCCTGCAGGTGCGCTGGGTAAGCGTCTGTTATTGCATGTGAAGCATCTGATGCATACTGGTGCAGATTTACCTAAAGTCTCGCCAGATACCGCCATGAATAAAGTATTGTACGAAATTTCCAACAAGCGCTTGGGCTTAACCACAGTCGTCGATGAAAATGATGTGTTGCTGGGGATTTTTACCGATGGTGACTTGCGTCGCTTGATTGATAAGCAGCAAGGTTTTGATGTCAATCTGGCTATTCAGGACGTGATGACCAAAAATCCGTTGACCATTTCTCAGGAAGCACGTGCAGTGGTCGCACTGGAACGTATGAATGAACATAAAATTAATCAATTTGTAGTTGTTGATGATGCCAATAAAGTCATTGGCGTGATTAGTATGCATGACCTGATTCAGGCTGGGGTAAATTAATAAATGGCATCTTATGTATTATTAGAACAGGCACGTCATATTGCAGCACTGGTGCTTGATGTAGATGGTATTTTAAGTGATGGCTTTGTAACGCTGACCAATACTGGCGATGAGACCAAATCCTTTGACATTCGTGATGGTCTGGGCATGAAACTGGTTCAGCAGGCGGGAATCAAGGTGATTATTATCACCGGACGTAAAAGCAATATCGTAGAAAAGCGTATGTCGGATCTGGGTGTTGATTTGGTCTATCAGGGGCGTGAAGATAAAGGTACAGCACTTCGTGAAGCCTGTGCGCAGCTTAATATTGATCCTGAAGATTGCCTGTACATGGGCGATGACTGGCCTGATCTGTCTGCTTTTGCCATTGCCGGCATGAAAGTGACCGTGCCTAATGGTCATGTCGAAGTTCGTCGCCGTGCCGATCTGGTGACTCAGGCGCAGGGTGGACGTGGTGCGGTGCGTGAAATCTGCGATATGTTGTTAATGTCCAAAGGCATGTACCAAGAGTTACTTGAAAAATATACTCGTGCGCCTTATTAATAAGTCATATCTTTTGGATTAAGTACACCGCTTATGGATACTAAAGTTTTATATATTACGGCTGTGATTATTGCCGCAATAAGTGGTGGTTATTACTATTACAGCGGCAAGGGCAACAAGTTGCAGGCAGACTCTGCGCGCAGCATGACCTATTCCGCTCAAAATATTAACTTAACTCAGACGGATGAAGCAGGTCAGGTGTCGGTTCGTGCCCAAGTGGACCGACTCGAGCAGAACCTGCAGCTAGAAACCTCAAAGCTGGAAAATCTGCGAGCATCGACTTATGACAATGGTAAAGTCGATGCGACTTTCTTTGCCAAAATGGCGCATGGTTATGATGACAATACAAAAGTTGTACTTTCTCAAGAAGTGCTCGCCACCAAAATCATGCAAAATGGGAAAATGCGGTTTCGTACTGAAGAACTGACTGCTTTTCCGAAAACACGTGAAATTGAAACAGACAAGACAGTGATTGTGGAATCTCCACAGGCTGAATTCGTCAGCCAGGGTCTTAAAGCCAATCTTAATGATGGTCAATACGAATTCTTTAATATTCGAGGAAAGTATGAACCAAACTCCTAAAGCCAAAATGATGCACACTTTCCTGAAGCGTATGACGCTGGCGACTGTGGTTGGACTCGGTTCAATCGCTGCTTTTGCACTGCCATCTGACCGTAACCAGCCAATCACTTTGCTGGCTGACCGGGCGACTTTCAATGAGCGGACGGGTGTGACGACGTATTCGGGCAACGTTATCATTGAACAGGGCACCATGAAGCTGCAAGCCAATTCGATTGTGGCCAATCTGAACAATAAACGTCAGATCAGCCTGATTACAGCGACAGGCAGCCCGGCACAGTTCCAGCAAAAAGTGGATCCGGCCAAAGGTCTTGCCAAAGGTCAGGCGCAGAAAATTGTCTACAATGCTGAAACCGGGATTATTACCTTGTCAGGTAATGCCTTCCTGCAACAGGACGGTGCCAGTATTCGTGGTGCGACTTTAAAATACAGCATGAACAAAGGCGATATCGAAGCTACCGGAACACCAAATAAAACCGGTTCATCGTCTGGCCGTGTACAAATCGTGATTCCACCCTCTAGTTCAACATCCTTCCCGGGAGCGCGTGATTAATGGAGCAATCGCAGCAGGTTCAAACCTTAACCATTAAGCATCTGGCGAAAAACTATAATAAACGCTGGGTAGTGAAAGATGTGTCGTTCAGCATGGAAAGTGGCCAGATTGTTGGGTTGCTGGGACCAAATGGCGCCGGTAAAACCACCAGTTTCTATATGGTGGTCGGTCTGGTGCGGATGGATAAGGGGGAAATCTATCTCGATGATCTAGATCTTTCCGACCTCGCAATGCATGAACGGGCACGTAAGGGAATTGGTTATTTGCCGCAGGAAGCTTCGATTTTCCGAAAACTGACAATTTCCGAAAATATTATGGCAATTCTGGAAACCCGTAAAGATATGACCAAGGCACAGCGTCAGCAACGTCTGGCGGAGTTACTGGCAGACTTTAAAATCACTCATATCAAAGATTCTTTAGGTATGAGTGTATCCGGTGGTGAGCGACGTCGTGCCGAGATTGCACGTGCACTTGCGGCGGACCCAAAATTTATGCTACTCGATGAGCCTTTTGCCGGTGTCGATCCGATTTCGGTTGGAGATATTAAGGATATTATTACGACCTTGAAAGATCGCGGGATTGGGGTACTGATTACCGATCATAACGTGCGTGAAACGCTGGCGATTTGTGAGCATGCTTATATTGTTAGTGAAGGCGCATTACTTGCTGAAGGTACACCAGAAGAAATCCTAGCGAATGAGACCGTAAGAAAAGTTTATCTGGGTGATGATTTCACTGTTTAAATAATCCTGCTTTATATAAAACCCTGCATCAGACGCCAGTTGTCGGATGCAGGGTTTTTTTGATCAAATCAAAGTGGAAAAGATTTCTTTTAAAGGGATTTGATATATTGTTAGACTAAAACAAGAAACATTACATAATATTATGCGATTTAGGGCAGAACACTTTAAAAAAAAATCAGGGGAAAACAGATCAAAAAAGAAAGAGATTGATACTTCTTCTTTTGCCTTTATCTGTATCTTTGGTGCATGCAGAAAGCTCACCCCATTATTTTGCCAATCTCAAAAATGGCTTGGGGCAGCTGATTGCACCCAAGCCGACACGGTCAGCGCATAACATAGATATTACCTCGCTTGGTCATTATTCATTAGATACATCAAAAGTTGCTGAGCTGCCGCAAATTACCCGGCCACAGTCAGAACAGCCAGCTTTAAGTTCTACGATCACAGCTGGTATTCCAAAGACAATGAATCTGGTGGAAGCCGTACACCGGGCAGTGCAACGACGACCTGAAATTACCCAGAGTATTTCGAAATTATCTGCACAGGCCGCGAATATTGATGTGGCGAGAGCGGGTTATTATCCGCAGTTATCCGGTGGTATCGGGACAGGTGACCTCACTTCAGGTGAACGTGGACGACAAATGGTTTCTTTGAATGCCACCCAGATGCTGTATGACTTTGGCAAAATTAAAACCAATATCAGTGTGGAAGAAGCCCGCTTGGCAGAAGAACAGGCAAGAGTGCTGGTTAGTTTGGATCAGATCGCATTTGAAGTAGCAGATGCAATAGTGAATATCAAACGTTATCAGCAAATCACCCAGATTGCCCAACAGCAGATTCAGGGCATTGGACGGATTGCAGAAATTGACAATTTGCGTGCCCGCGCCGGAATCAGCAGTCAGGCCGACCCGATTCAGGCCCAGTCCAATCTGGAAGCAGCGCAATCGAATCTGATTGTTCAGCAGACCCAGCTCAGACAATATCAACAACGCTTGCGTACCTTGCTAGGATTTGATGGATCTGCAATTGAATGGGAGATTCCTGAGCGTATTGTGGCACAGGCCGATCTTTATCAGGATCCGGAATTTACCCAGATTCCGAACATGATTCTGGCCCATGCCGGGGTCAATGTTGCCCGTTTGCAAAAAGATCAGGCGCGATTAAGTCCTTATCCGACTATTAGTGTTAAAGGCAGTCTAAGTCAGGCGATGAATGGGCGGAATCCAAATAATAATGAAGATGATGGCTTTTATAATTCCGTCATGATTGAAGCCAGCAGTAATTTGTATCAGGGTGGTGCAATACGTTCACAGACCCGTGCCGCAAGCTATGCCGAAGAAGCTGCACGTGCACAGGTCAATACGGTCTATCTGGATGTGCTGGATCAGGTGCGCTTGATCCGAGAACAGATTGAAAATAAACAAAAACAAATGGGAGTTTTATCCCAGCGCCGCGCAACCACGGTACGCACCAAAGAGCTGTATCAAGAACAATATAAATTGGGTACCCGAACCGTGGTGGATTTGCTGAACGCAGAGCAAGCCATTCATAGTGCCGCGCAGGAAATTGAATCGGCGCGCTATGACATTTATTCGGCGATCGTACAGTACATTCAGGTCACTGGCCGCACACGGGATATTTACGCGCTTAACCGTATTTCTATTCAGGAGTCTGAAGTTCAGCCATGAGTACTACAATAATAAATTATCAACCTTGGCTTCAGGCAGTTTTAAATATTGCTCGGCATTACCGCATTGAGCCTTCTGAGGAGCGGATTCGCCTGCAACTGGACTGGACCCAGCATCATGATATCGATGACATGCTCAAGATTGTCAGTCGTCAGATGGGTTTAAATGTCCGTAAAAATAAATTTGAGCGCAGCCTGCTGAATCCATGGCGTTTACCTTTACTGGTTGAATTCGATAGTGGTGATGTGGGGGTGATCGAACGCATCGACACACAAGGGAATGTTAGCATACAGCTCAGTGGTGATGAAGGTTTATCTCAAAGCTTTACAGTTGAACAGTTAGAGACTGGCATAAAGCATCTTTATGTGCTGCGTCCTGAATCTTCAGTTCCAGATGCGCGGGTGGATGAATATATCAAACCCTTTGAGAAAAACTGGTTTTGGTCAATTGTCCTGAATGACTGGAAGCGCTATATCGATGTGATGTTTGCATCTTTAATTGCCAATATTCTGGCATTGGCCACAATAGTCTTCTCGATGAATGTCTATGACCGTGTCATTCCATCACAATCTATTCCGACGTTATGGGTGTTAGCCGGTGGTGTGCTGATCGCTGCGATTTTTGAGTTTGTTTTACGTGTCTCGCGGATCTATCTGTCAGACATTATTGGTAAACGCGCAGATTTAAAAATTTCTGACCGGGTGTTTGGTCATTCCTTGCGGATTAAAAACAGTGAACGTTCCAAATCAACAGGAACCTTTATTTCACAAATTCGCGAGCTGGAAGGTGTTCGCGAACTGGTGACTTCAACCACAGTTACGGCCATTGCCGATCTGCCATTCTTCTTTCTGTTCTTAGGCATCTTCTGGGTGATCGGTGGCAATCTGTTCTGGGTCATGTTACTCGTTGTGCCCTTAATGATTCTTCCGGGAATTCTGGCGCAGAAAAAACTGGCACAACTGGCTCAGTTGGGCATGCGCGAATCTGTCATCCGCAATGCCTTGCTGGTAGAAGCCGTACAAGGAATTGAAGACATCAAGCTATTAAGAGCTGAAACACGTTTCCAGAATCAGTAGAATCATATGAATGAAGTATCAGCCGATGTCAGCATGCAGCAACGTAAAATTGTCGGCTTGATGACCGCCTGGACCCAAAAAATTCAGGGACTGACCTTTGCAATTGTAGTCTTGGTCGGGGCTTTTGCGGTGATGGAGGGTGACATGACCACAGGCGCACTGGTGGCCTGTTCAATTCTTTCTTCACGCATGCTGGCACCAATTTCACAAATTACGGGTGTACTGGGTCGCTTGCAACAGGCTAAAGTCGCCAAGGCTAGTTTGGATGAACTCATGAAAAAACCGGTGGATCAGCCGGATTATTCGCACCTGATTCATCGTCCGGCACTGGATGGGCATTATGAGCTCAATGGTGTGGTGTTCAAATATGGCGATGATGATCCGAAACCGAGTTTGATGATTCCCAAGCTAGAGATCAAGCCGGGAGAGAAAATCGCGATTCTGGGCCGTAACGGGGCAGGAAAATCGACCTTGTTACAGCTTTTGTCTGGGATGCAGACACCGTTACAGGGCAAGGTCAAGCTGGATGGTATTGATCTGACCCTGATTGACCCGTCAGATGTACGTCGTGATATGGGCTTGCTGAATCAGAACTCGCAGTTATTTTATGGTTCAATTCGTGAAAACCTGACTTTGGGCGCACCCTTGGCCACCGATCAGCAAATTCTGGAAGCCTTACAAATTACCGGTGCACTGGGATTTGTACAGGAGAAAAAAGAAGGACTGGATCATATCATTTTAGAAGGCGGTGTCGGTTTCTCTGGGGGGCAGCGTCAAGCCTTGTTATTGGAGCGGTTGTTGATCCGTCAACCAAAAATTCTGCTGCTGGATGAACCGACCGCTGCTATTGATGATGTATCAGAAAAGCAGTTGATTGATCATCTCAAAGGGTATTTAACCCATCGTACGATGATTGTTGCGACTCATCGCCGTGCGGTATTGGAACTGGTGGATCGTATTCTGGTGGTGAATGACGGCAAGATTGTGATGGATGGACCACGGGATCAGATTCTGAATCAGTCGCAAGGTGGTAATAAGCGGGTTGTAGGAGCAAGTGCATGACTGAACTACAGCAACTAAAACGTTCCAGCAAGGTCAGCTTTCAGGAACCGCCCTTACCGAAATCAAGTGTCATCATCTAGATTATCGGCATTGGCCTATTGGTATTGCTGAGCTGGGCCTGGTTATTCAAATTGGAAGAAGTGTCTACCGGTACCGGGAAAATAATTCCATCATCCAAAGAGCAGGTGATTCAGTCTCTGGATGGCGGTATTCTGACCACACTCAACGTCAAAGAAGGTGAAATTGTCGAGCGTGGGCAAGTATTGGCCCAGCTTGATCCGACCCGCTTTGAATCCAATGTCGGTGAATCAGAATCCTTGCTGGTGTCGTCACGTGCCACTTCAGCCCGTTTACGTGATGAAGTCAAGCAGGATCAATTTTATTATTGGGTGTATATCCGTACCGATAGCGACAAGCTCAGCAATAATGCCGGGCAGGAGTTCAATATTACTCCAGGGATGGTGGCCACCGTGGATATTCGTACTGGTTCAAAAACCGTGATGGATTATCTGATCAAGCCATTTAATAAAGCCAAAGAAGCCTTGCGTGAACGGTAATATTTGCCAAGCAATTGAGTAAAACAATCGATCAAAATCAGGCCTCTCCGTGGAGAGGCTTTTTATTTGTCTGTGCAAAGCAGGTATACTGCAGCAGTGAGAGTTTAAAGTCTGAAGTTATGCCATTTACCATTGCCAGCCTGGTCAGTTTCGAGGAAGACATTAAAAAAAGCCGCTTTCAGGCCTTTGCCACCCCTGTTGAAAATGAGCAGGACGTGAAAGATTTTCTGGAAACTTATCGTGATCCAAGCACCACGCATCAATGCTGGGCCTGGAAAATTGGCCATCAGGTACGCTTTAATGATGATGGTGAACCTTCAGGCACAGCGGGACGCCCGATTTTGGCGACCATTGAAGGCAATGAGCTGACCAATGTGCTGGTACTGGTCAATCGCTGGTATGGCGGGATCAAGCTGGGAACAGGGGGCTTGGTACGTGCCTATGGCGGTTGCGCTGGACAATGTTTGTTGCTGGCAGAAAAAATTGAACTGATTGAAAAGAAGAAGGTGCAATTTTCCTGTCAATTCAATGAATGGGCCATCTTTCAATATGAATTGAATCAGCAGCAAATCGATTATCAGGAAGAATATACAGCCGAAGGGGTGCAGGTCAGTGCCTTATTTCAGTTACATCAAATTCAACCCTTTGCCTTAAAAATTCAAGATGTGACCCGTGGCCGGGAACAGCTCAAAATCATAGAAGAAGCGACAGATGACTGACGTAGATCCATTACTGAAATATCGTGAGCAGCATAAACATCGCCTGAATTATATGCCTTGGCTGTACTGGTCTTTAAAGCCTAAAAATCGTAGCTGGGCAGAAGCGTGGCAAAAGGACTATCAGGCTTACTTGATGGAAATGGAAACTGTCGAGATTGGTGAAAACTGTTTTATTTCACCACTGGCACATATCTTTGCCGAGCCGGGGCGCAAAATCATTATTGGCGATAATACCTTTATTGCCGCAGATTGCACCTTACATGGCCCACTAGAGATCGGCAATGAAGTGGCGATCAATCATCACTGTATTCTGGATGGCGGTCGGGTGGGGATTAAACTGCATGATCAGGTGCGTATCGCCGCTTATTGTCATCTTTATGCCTTTGATCATGGCATGAATCCTGAGCAGCCGATTTATCAGCAGTCAGTCCGTTCGCAAGGAATCGAGATTGGTCGGGATGTATGGCTGGGCGCACATGTAGGTATCAAGGATGGAATTAAAATCGCAGATCAGGCTGTGGTGGGAATGAACAGTATGGTGACCAAGGATGTCGAGAAGCGTGCGATTGTCGCCGGTAATCCGGCCCAATTCATTCGCTATCGTGAATAAGCTTTTGGAAGTCAATTGCTTGACGCAACAGCCTGACTCAGAAGATAGATTAATATGTTGATCTATCTTTGTTCACATATAAGTTAACATATTTCAAGTCAAGCCTTACAGATTTCGCTGCACATTTTTGAATGCTTATGCTAAGTTAAAAATAACTAAGAAATTTTTATCATAAATAGAAGAGAGGCTAAACATGAAACGTGTCATCGCCTGCATCGACTCATCACCATGTATAAACGCGCTGGCAGACGCGGCGGCATGGATTGCCAAACAGACTGGGCGTGAACTGGTCCTGTTACAGGTTTTGGATTATTACCCGGCCAGTTATCATCTGGGGGAAATCAGCGGAGTGATCGGCTTTGAAAGTAATGCCATGTTACTCAAAGAACTGGCCGAACTTGAACAGAAACAAAGTGAAATCGCGCTGGATTATAGCAATAACCTGCTGCAACACATTTCCGAGCGGATTATAGCAGAACATGGCATTCAAACCACCCATATTCAGGAAAAAGGTGATTTTCTGGAACAAAGCTTCCAGATCCTGCAGCCTGATGATATCGCAGTAATTGGATTGCTCGGTGAACGCTCGGCTGAAAAAAACAAACCGATCGGCACCAATGTGGAAAATTTTATTCGTGGGGCAAACTGTACCGTGATGACTGTCGGAGAACAGTTTAAGCCGCCGACACGATTTATTTTCGCCTATGAATATTCACCGACCTGTATCAAGATGATGAAACGGATTGCGGAAAGTGATCTGCTGCGCTTATTGCAATGTCATCTGTTATATATCGGTGATCATGCTGAAATTCTGAATGAGCCTTTGCAATACTTAACTCAGGCTGGTTTAGATGTGGTGCCACAATACCGCTATGGCGATGTCGCAGAAAATATTTTGACCTATCAGCAGGAACTCGGAATTCAGCTGATCGTGTTGGGTGCATTTAGTCACAGTAAAATTCACCAGTTCTTTTTGGGTAGTATTGCGACCACGATTTTCCGGAATTCAAAAGTGCCTTTACTGGTTGCGAAGTGAGAATTGCATATAATAGCCAAGCGCGAAGTCTAATCGTAAATTGTTACAGCTTGATTTAAAAATGACCAGAGTTATCCTCATATATTGTGGATAACTCTGTGGTTAATATTTATAAGTTAATGTTATTTATGGTAAATATGTCATTGGGTGATTTTTGTTCTTCTTGTTTTATTTCACAATCGCGAGTGCAAAACCATCATGTCCTTTGCTGCCAACCGTTTGTAAAGCAGTGCATGACAAAATACGTGGATGATTTTGAAGCGCTTTAAACATGTCACGAATGCCTTCAATACTTGGTTTATTATTGTCCGGGTTAATGATTTCGCCAGCACGAATCACATTGTCCAGAAAAATAAGTGTACCTGAGTGCGACAGGTTTAAACTGAGTTCCAGATATTCCGGATAACTCTGTTTGTCTGCATCAATAAAGATGAAATCGAAAGCTTCCGTATCTTCAGGCAGGGCTTTAAGCACATCTGCTGCACGGCCGCATTTCAGTTCGACGGTCTGTTTAAGCTGCGCGCGATCAATATTTTCCTGACCCATCGCTGCATGGGTATCACGTCCTTCAATCGTCAGGATATAGCCATCATCCGGCAACGCACGTGCCAGCCACATGGTGCTATATGCTGCAAATGTGCCGAGTTCCAGTACACGTTTACATTGGTTCATCTGGATCAGCATCTGCAACAACATGCCTTGATTCGGTGCTACAGCCAGGTGATCAGGAAAACCGTGCGCTGCGGTATTCTCAAGAGTTTGATTCAGAATAGGGTCTTCAGGAATTAAATGTGAATCAATATAGTGATCAATGTCTGTCCACATTTGTTGCATAGTCTTAGCACCTCGATTGCGATGCGTGCATTTTAAACTTTTCGCGGCAGAGCGCAATTTATTGTTCTATAGGTGCTGATTTTTTAGGCGCTACAAAGTCCTGCATGAACTTTGTAGAACATTTGTCATGACTTAGTAATTACACATTGAGGAATTACGGCCTAAACTCGGTCCCCAAGTACGATAACCTTGGGTATCGATGTGGATCTGGCCAGAAGCATACATGCCGAGTCCCATATTCAGGCTTTGACCATGCTGCACCCAGAACTGGCACAATTTAAACTTGGTATTTTCAATATAACTATAATCTTGTGCTTGGGGATATTCAGGCCCAATCCGGAAATCGATGGCAGAGTTGTACAGATGGCGTGAAGAATTGGCACCGCCGGCACACTGGTTTAAAGGCAAGTCACGATAGACTGATGTGACTTCAAAATCAGTCAGTACATTGGCTGCAACCAGATATTTAAAGACTTTTAAAGTGGGGATCTGATTGGCCCATAATTCACGGCTCGGAATCATGTATTGGGAACGACCACACTTGGCCCAATCACGTGCAGTACGCATCAACTCGAAACTCGGAATGATATTGCCAACCCCATGACGTTCCAGAAAAACCTCATATTCACGCACGCGTGACAAATTATCCAGTGCCGATACCCAGTGAGTATACACATAAGGCACAGTTTTCGGGTGGGCTTTACGATCGTATTGAACACGTTCTTGTGGAATGTAAATCCGTTTTCCAGCAGGTGTGGTGGCCTGTCCAGGTTGTTTTGTGGTCGTGGTACAGCCCACAAAAACAAGAGGAATTATACAAAGACTCAATAATCCCTTTAACAAGTTCTTCATTTATAGAAATCAGATATTTACAAAATAGCGCTATTTTAGACTAAATATAGGGAGAAATTTGGAGAATATTGCAATGAAATGTGTGCGTTGAATATAAAAAAGATCAGCATTTGCTGATCTTTTGAAGTTTAAACTAATTACTTTTCAAGGTATTGTAATTTGTCTGCTTTGCCATTCCATTCTTCACGGTCTGCTGGCTGGTCACCAATTTGTGTGATATTTGGCCATTTTTGTGACAGGTCAGCATTCAGTTCAATAAAGACTTCCTGACCCTCTGGTAATTCGTCTTCAGAGAAAATTGCATTTGCCGGGCATTCAGGTTCGCATAACGCACAGTCGATACATTCGTCCGGGTTAATCACAAGGAAGTTAGGACCTTCATAGAAACAGTCTACAGGGCAAACTTCAACACAGTCTTGATATTTACATTTAATACAATTTTCAGTGACAACGAAGGTCATGGCGACAGCTACCTAAAAAATATGGTTCTAATTACGAATGCTGTATTTTAGGCAAAAACAGGAGGAACTAACAATTCCTTTTATTGATATTTGTTATATATAGGGCTGTTAAATTTGAAAAAAAGGAAGAATACCGATGAATTGTGTCTCTCATCGGTATTCTTAGGACATTGACCCCATGCTAGATGAGGTCGAGGACCGAGAATTAACTTGGCTGTTTGATCAGGTCTTTGAGCGCATATAACTGCTGCAAGGCTTCCCGTGGTGTCAAACTGTCTACATCGATATCTTCGAGTAAGTCCAGTGCAGGCGACTCTTTCTCAATTTCAATGATGCGTTCTACAGGCTCCATAACTTTAGGCATTGCAAACAGATCATGCTGCGGGCTCAGTGGCTTGGCCTGATGCTGCTTTTCCAGAATCTTCAAGCGGTTTTGCGCTTCTTTAATCACCGCAGTCGGAATACCTGCCAGTTTGGCGACCTGCAAGCCATGACTCTGACTGGCTGGGCCATGTTGCACCTTATGCAATAAAATCAGATTGCCATTCAGCTCTTTGGCCGTGACATGGTAGTTGTTAATGCCACTTTCCTTATCCAGTTCGGTTAGCTCAAAATAATGCGTTGCAAATAGACATAAACATTGAATGCGTTTTGTCAGATCTAGCACACAGGCCCAAGCCAAAGACAAGCCATCATAGGTACTGGTTCCACGGCCAACTTCATCCATCAGTACCAAAGACTGACTGGTGGCATGATGCAGGATTTGCGAGGTTTCGGTCATTTCCACCATAAAGGTCGATTTGCCAGTCGATAAATCATCGGCAGAACCAATACGGGTGAAAACACGGTCAACCGGACCTAAAGTTGCAGCTTGCGCTGGAACATAGGCACCACAATAAGCCAGCAACACGATCAATGCAGTCTGGCGCATAAATGTGGATTTACCGCCCATGTTGGGGCCGGTAATGATGGCCATCCGATGAGAAAAATCCAGTTGCGTATCGTTCGGAGTAAAGGCCGATTTACTGAGGGCTTCTACCACCGGATGTCGTCCAGCAGTGATACTTACGCCGACCTCAGGGCTGAATTTTGGACGCGACCAGTTGCGTAAACGCGCCTGATGGGCAAAATTCGCAATCAGATCAATCTGGGCTATGGCGCTGCTCATCATCTGTAAATTGCCGATATCCTGACGCAGTTCATCCAGCAGCATTTCAAACAGCATTTTTTCACGGGCCAAGGCACGCGATTCGCTTGATAAGACTTTGTCTTCAAATGCTTTCAGTTCAGGTGTGATGTAGCGTTCGGCATTTTTCAGGGTTTGCCTACGAATATAGTGCTCGGGTGCTTGTTCAGCCTGTGCGCGGGTCAGCTCAATATAATATCCACTGACGCGGTTGTAGCCAATTTTCAGTCCCGGAATGCCGCTTTGTTCACGCTCTTTAATTTCCAGATCAATCAGGAACTGGCTGGCATGATCACGAATCTGACGTAGTTCATCGAGTTCACTGTCAAAACCTTCTGCAATGACATTACCATCACGCAGCAGGACGGGTGGATTTTCCACAATGGCGGACATCAGACGTTGATGTAGATCATGGAAGTCGCCGAGTTCTTCATTGAGTTGTACTAAAAGTTTGGACTGTTGCTGACTGACAATCGGTTGCAGGGCATGGCGTAAAAATGGAATTTGCGCGCAGGCCTGTCGCAATTGCACCAGATCACGTGGACGGGCACTGCCAAGCGCAATACGGCTCAGCACGCGTTCAATATCGCTAATTTCTTTTAGTACCAAACGTACAGGTACTTCGTGGAAACCTTGCAGCAGGGCTTGAATGGCATCCAGGCGCTCATCCAGCAAGGCGGTATCGCGTAAAGGTTGCATCAGGGTGCGACTGAGCAAGCGTCCCCCCATGGCAGTCTGGCAATCATTGATCAGCTGAAATAAGGATGTCCCATGTTCAAATAAAGGCTCAATCAGTTCAAGATTACGGCGTGTCACCGGATCCAAAGCAATAAAATCTGAACTCTGTTCTAGCTGAATCGTGCGGATATGCGGTAACGCAGTTTTCTGGGTTTCTTTGGCGTAGTGAATCAGTGCCGCTGCGGCTGCTTTAGCCAAAGGTAAATGATCAATTCCGAAACCTGAAAGCGTGCTGACGGCAAACTGGTCACATAAGGTTTTTTGTGCATTATTCAGGTTGAAGTCGACATCGGGACGTTTGGTGACCGAGATATCCAGTTGCTGTTTGAGTTGTTCGGTCAATGTTGGATCAGTGATACTTTCATCCAGCAGAATTTCGCTTGGCATCAAACGCGCCAGTTCAATCATGAGCTGGTTAAGATCATAATCCTGCTGCTGGACTTTAAATAGGCCGGCGCTGAGATCGAGAAGTGCAATGCCAATCTGATTCTGTTGAATACACAAAGCCACCAGATTCGAGCTTTGATGTGCACCGAGCATGGCATCATCGGTCAGGGTACCTGGCGTAATAATTCGAACCACACCACGCTCAACCGGTCCTTTCCCAGTAACCTCGCCGATCTGCTCGCAGATCACCACGGTTTCGCCTTTTTTGACCAGACGTGCCAGATAGCCCTCGGCTGCATGATAAGGCACGCCCGCCATAGGAATTGGCTGACCATTGGCTTTACCACGATGGGTCAGGGTAATGCCTAAAATCTTGGCTGCCTTGTGTGCATCTTCAAAGAACAGTTCATAAAAATCACCCATACGATAAAACATCAAAGAATGCGGATGCTGCATTTTCACCGACATGTATTGCTGCATCATGGGCGTTAAGGTAGAAAGATCAGCCATAATTTCTGAACTGGTCATTAAAAATAAATCCTTTCAACAAGAGATAAATGCAAATACTGCTCAATAGGCTATGCAGGAAAATTTAAAGCACATTTTCAATCAGGCCAATCCAACATGGTTGAGCACAGGAGATCGAAAATGTGAAATGAATCTGCTGATTCAATTCAGCTTTAAAGCTGTATTGCAGCAAGTCTATCAAATTTAATTTTTAGAAAGAAATGAAATTCCAGATGAATCTTTAAGTCAGCGCTCAGATCTGTCGCTATGGCTTCTTATTCAGCATTATTTGCAATTTTAAAAAATAAACCACCGGATGCGAACATGCGGTGGCAAGTCTCAATCAAGACGATAGTTTATTCCGGATCATAAAGACCAAGATCGGTCAGATGTAATCTGAGAATCCGGCGTAATTCCAGTACGGCTTCAGGCGTTTCCTGAATCGAGTGGCCACCCTTAATGACTTTGCTAGATACAGCACCATTTAGGTAAGCACTCTCATATGAAACGATATCATCGCTCATGAGCTTGGTGTCTTGCGTATCTACGGTATTGCCGATAATCGAGTGAAATTTGATATCTTTAGAAGGCTGAATATCCTGGGTCAACGCCGTGAATTTTGAATTTTCACTCAGATCGCTTGGGCCATTTTGAATCAGGTCATGCCCCAGTTCTTTGACAAACTCGTTTAACCCGATCTGGCCTTGCAGGGTATCGGCAAAGGCACCCAAAAATGCACCCGGTATACGGATAATTTTACGGGCCAGTTTGGTATGCCAGCGGTCGGCATATTCTGTCCCACGATGTGGTGTCGCTAAGAAAATGGCCCGAGTGAAATTTGGAATAGGCCGCATTTGCAGGCGTGCTTTAAAGAGCGGGTTATCCTTAAATTGTGCAATGCGGGTATTTTGTACCAGCTTGAATGCATCTTGGGTAATATCGGCCTGACTGACCATTAAACGGGCAATCACACCTCCCATGCTATGTCCGACCAGTACCGCATCTTTTTTGGCTGGTGCATTGTTCGCGACCTGGGCAAAGCCTTGCTGAACCAGAGCATTAATTTGAAAACGGCTTTCCAGAATCGGCATATTAGTAGAATAAAATACCTGCCAGACCTGGAAATTTTCCCTTAATACCGGATCACCCATAATGTCGTTGGTCAGACGAATCCAGGCTTCAGGACTGCTGGCCAGGCCATGAATCAATACCAGCACTTTTTTGTTCGGATTATAAGGTTCCAGCATGTACAGGTGCGGCATGCTCAGACTGTCTTCGCGATTAATCAGGGTCAGATAGGCTAAACGCCCCAGATTATTCTCGGCTAGCCATAAGCCGTAAGGTGCAGAAAAGTTGGCGGCCAGCGCATATTCTTTCGAAGCCACCTTAATCTTTTCATGCTTATAAGGATCATACAGTTTCAGGTGAAACTCTGAAGTAGATAAAATCTGTTCCGTCGAATTCGCGGATTTGGGTACAGCGGTAATGGTGGTCGCCAGATAGCGGGCTGAATGAATGTTTGGATTGATACCATTTGGATAGTTGTGCTTGAGCGGATCGACAATATATTTTTTATCCTGCTCGGTTTGCTGTGCTTCAGGTAAGACCACTAAAAATTCTGAACCAAAACCATCACGACGGGTGATAGAACGCAGGCCGGAAAAGTTCATGTTATAGGTGGACATCAGCTGTTCAATGGTCTGGTTTTTCAGCTGCGGAAAATTTTCCAGATCAATGGTATATACACTATCACCGACCTGAATGCGCTGGCCGGACTGTTTGGTTTTATAGCGTTCAGCATAGCGTTGAATCAGATGGGCAATCGCCAGGTTATAAAAGTCACGAATCTGAACCTGGCGGTTATCAAAAATACGCTCTTGCGGCGCACGCTCGGTTTTAAATAGATAGGCATAGCTATAACGAATGCTTTTATCCAGCATAGTGAGCTGCTGATCCAGACATTTTTGGATATTCTGCTTGTGTTGTTGCTGTTTTTCCGGTGATCGGGTTTTGTTTAAAACACCGGTGTTGCATTCGGCAGACTTGGCATTTTGTAAGGAGTTGGCTAGATATAATTCACTTGCTGTAGAAAGCAATTGTTCATCTAAAATCTGGGGAATACTTTTCAGATCTTCCACACATTCTTCGGGCTGATCAATACAGATCTGAGCTTCACGACCTGTCATGGACAACACATTCAGACTGGCTTCGCTAAGCTTGTCGCGGGTCAAGATGCTGTCACGCTCATTGTTCAGCGTGACATTAATGGCCTGTTCCTTAACACTGACCACCTGACAGCCGCTGAGTACGCTGGTGATGAGTAAAGTGCACAGCATTAATCTTTTATTTATTTTTTCGTGCATAAAACTTTTCACTGAATTCAAGTTATAAAGCGGGATAATGTTTTGTATTTTACTAATTTTTTCCCATAAAAATAGACCGCCGTAGCAGTCTATTTGTAATCAAATTGAAGCGAATCTTGATTATGGGGTTACCGGTGCTGTTGCTGGGTCTGTAGCCGGAGCGGGTGTTGATGTTTGCAGAATTTGCCAAACATTCCAGCGGCCATTTTTTTCAATTTCCTGAATCAGACGGTCGGCTACTTCAGCTTCTTGCGGATATTTCACCTTATAGTTCGCCAAGGTTTGAGTGGCATTTTTTTTCTGTTCTAATGCAATATAGTTATTGGCTGCAGAAAGATAAGCCTCCTGAACGCCAGCTTTCATGGCTTTGTCCAGATAAGCGATGGCTTCTCGTTGACCACCGCCTTCAGACAGACCAAAACCAAACCAGAAGTTGACTTCAGGATCATCCGGGTTGATTTTGAGAATACGCTGGGCATAGGTCAGGGAATTGGTAGTATAGACTGAACCCAGATCCAGGTTACGTGCCATCACGCTGGCTTTAAAAGCACGCATCAATACATCAAAAGAGGCATTTGGACGGGCCGCTAAAGTATCCAGTTGTCGGGTGACTTCACGTAGTTTGGCTTCAAAGCCACGGCGTTCCTGACGATCGCTGAAACGTGGTGGATAATGACGTGCCTTACCTTCGACCATTTGCAGGAAATCGTCAATTTCGGTGATATCGATTTCATTTGAATTGGCAAGTGCTGCATAACGCATTGCACGGGTATTGCTATCTACCACTGGAATAATCAGTTTATTCACATCCAGGGTCAATTGCTTGGATGGATCATTAGGATCCGTCACCACCATCTTGGTTACAGGCTGGGCCGCAGCCTTTTTCAAATGCACTTCAAATTCAGGCGGTTCATTATAATTGAATGGATTTAAAGCATAAAATGGTGGGGACAGTTCAGGCTCTACAAAAACCACTTGGTCTACAGGTTTCTCAGCAGATTTCTGAGGAGTGATCGAACACGCAGTAATTGTGAATGCTAAGCAAGCAAGTGCCAAGGGCTTAAAGGTCATAATAGTCATCCATTCTGTTATTTTTAAAACATCTATTCAAAAATTGCATGATCGTCAGTCTATGAAAACTATAACCATCATGCAAGTAAACCCGTGTTACAGAGTGAAGTGTGATATTCAGGCTTTGGATTGGCTGGTTTGCGCTTCACATTCACGGCGCGCTTCTTCCAGAATCTCTAACTCTTTTTTACTCAAAGGCTGGCCATCCTGTTGCTGCTTGTTAAAGGTCGGATCTAACAAAGAAAGACGATTGCACAAGTTGTTCATGCGTTTTTCATTTTGCTGAATGCGATCCAGCAGAATCCGCATACCTTCTAAAATTGGATCAGACTGGTCTTCAGTCGCGGCATAGGGCTGGAAACCGATACTTTCGGCATAGTCACGACGACGGGCTTCAGCATCATCTTTGGGTTTGTCTTTGGTGATAAAACGTGCCGGGTTGCCCACCGCTGTGGCGTTCTCAGGAACTGCTTTGGTGACGACCGCATTAGAACCGACTTTGGCATTTTTACCCACAGTAAATGGTCCAAGAATCTTGGCACCAGCACCGACTACCACGCCATCTTCTAGCGTTGGATGACGTTTACCTTTATTCCAGGTGGTTCCACCCAAAGTCACGCCGTGATAAAGGGTGACATCATCGCCAATTTCAGCAGTTTCGCCAATTACGACACCCATACCGTGATCGATAAAGAAACGGCGGCCAATTTTTGCACCCGGATGGATTTCAATGCCCGTGGCAAACCGGCTAAACGAAGACAACGCACGCGCAGTTCCTTTACAGTCTTTGTTCCATAGCTCATGTGCCATGCGATGCATGATCAGCGCATGAATGCCAGGATAAGTGGTTAAGACTTCTAAGGTATTGCGTGCTGCAGGATCGCGCGCAAAGACAGCTTGTATATCTTCTTTGAGCTGTTTTAGCATTAGATTTGATCCTCGTCCTGTGATGATGTGTGTGAAGATTTTTTCCAGGTACCGTTATTCAATGCCTGAACACGGCTGAAAATACCACGAAGTAAGTGATATTCCATACGATCTAATTGTATACGTCCGAAGAGACGACGCAAGCGTAAAGGCAATAATCTTGGATTTTTTGGATCCATAAATTCAATTTCTGCCAGCATTTTTTCCAAGTGCGGATAGAACTGTTCCATCTGCGCATGATTGACTAAAGGTTCATCCCATTCCATTTCAATGCCATCAATGACTTGCATGGTCGCTTTAGCATCACGTGGCTGTTCAATTTGACTCATCGTTGCCATGCGCATCTCATAGCAGATCACCTGAATCGCCTGAGCTACATTCAGTACGCCATAATCAGTATTCACAGGAATAGTCAGATGATAATTGGCCATCGCCAGTTCTTCATTGGTCAGACCACGGTCTTCACGGCCAAATAGAATCGCGACTTCCTGCTGATTTTGTACCACGGCGGACATGGCTTTTTCAGCGGCAGGGCGCACATCTAACAGCGGCCAGGGAATGGTACGGCTACGTGCGCTGGTACCGAATACAATCTGACAGTCTTTAATGGCATCTTCAAGGGTTTCTACAATCTCGATCTGCTCGATCAGGTCAGTTGCACCCGCGGCCAGCGCGTCAATATCCGGATGCGGATAGGTTTTCGGTGCCACCAGAACCAGCTTGGACAAGCCCATGGTTTTCATGGCACGTAAGGCACTGCCGATATTGGCAGGTAAAGTGGTATTGACCATGACAATACGCACATGGGAGAGATGTGCTGAAACAGCAGCATTGTCAATTTGACTCATGAGGATTCCAATTTTAAGGTGTTTTAAAGATCAGGATTTATGAATATTGCGGCTGGGATTCAGCCTGATACAGCTCCAGTGCATCATCCATGCTCATGCCCGCAGGAGGCGGAGGAATATCCACCGGCTTGGCCTGTTCATAGGACACGGCTTTGGCAGCTTTGGACTTGACCTGATACTCAATATGCAAGGCTTCTTTACCAAAATAGTCACGCAATTTGGCTAAGAGCTCATCCAGTGGGGCGACTTTCCAGTTGAGACCCAGATGCAGTTCAGTCGTGGCATACGGATAGTCCAGATACAGAATCACCGGAATATGTGCGGACATATCAACATTGCAATAAGGAGTCAGAATCTGCTGCAAGTCACGGCTCAAGCTCTTGCTGAAATGCTCGGCTGTGAGGGTAATCTTGATGCTATTGGCACGTTTCTGGCGAATTTCATTCAGGCTAAATGCTTTGGTGAGGCGTCCCATCGGACGGTCAAAGCCTTCACGCTCATAAATTTCACCTTCAATCACCACCACTTTATCGAGCTGGATAATCTCTTTAAAGCGGTTGAAGCGTTCGTGATTGGCTGAAATCTCAATCCGTGCCGTACCATCATCCAGGGTCATCATCATTCGGTTCGGAAAGTTGGCAATATCCACCACCAATCCTGCAAACACGGTGTTCACGCCACGGCGGGTCGGCGTCAGCTCATTGATCTGACTAGGCACAAAGGCTTTCAGTTCATTGCGATACACATCAATCGGGTGGCCGGTTAAATACAGGCCAAGCGTGTCTTTCTCACCTTTCAGGCGAACTTCATCCGCCCAAGGTTTGACTGGCTTAGATGGCTTGCGCTGAACTTCTTCAACTTCGCCAAACAGGTCCATGATGCCGGTTTCACGATTGGAACGTGCCTGTTCCGCAGCTTGAACCGCTTCAGGCAGTTGCGCCATCAGGTCGGCACGGTCAATTCCCAAGCAATCCAGTGCACCTGAACGAATCAGTGCTTCTAGAGTACGCTTATTGATTTTTTTCAGGTCAATACGATGACAGAAATCAAACAAGTCACGGAATGGACCTTCTTGTGCACGCGAGTCAATCACCGACTGCATCGCCGCTTCACCGACGCCTTTGATCGCCCCCAGACCATAGACAATGGTTTGCTCATCGATAGCATGGAATTGATACAGCGACATATTCACTGACGGTGGTAAAACTTCCAGATTATTCTTGCGACAGTCATCAATCAGGAATACCACGTTGTCGGTGTTCTGCATCTCCGAGGTCAATACCGCAGACAGGAATTCCGCCGGATAATGTGCTTTCAGCCATGCGGTCTGGTAGGCAACCAAAGCATAGGCAGCAGCATGCGATTTGTTAAAACCATAGCCGGCGAACTTTTCCATATAGTCGAAGATATGGTTGGCCGTGGCTTCATCAATGTCTTTTTTCGATGCACCTTCAATAAAGATCTGGCGCTGTTTGACCATTTCTTCCGGTTTTTTCTTACCCATGGCACGACGTAACAAGTCCGCGCCACCAAGGGTATAGCCGGCACAGTACTGTGCAGCCTGCATTACCTGTTCCTGATACACCATAATCCCGTAGGTGGGTTCTAGCACGCCTTCAAGCAATGGATGCAGATATTCAAAATCGCCACCATGCATCCGGTGGATAAAGTCAGGAATCAGATCCATCGGGCCTGGACGGTACAGCGATACGAAGGCAATAATTTCTTCAAACTTGCTCGGGCGTGCCTCTTTCAGCATCTTCTTCATGCCCACGGATTCAAACTGGAATACCGCAGTGGTGTTGGCATTGGCAAAGACCAGATATGCGTCTTTATCTTCAAGCGGGATATAAGCAATATCTAAAGGTTTATCCGCTTTGATGCGTTTATTAATATTTTTAACCGCATCTTCAATCACGGTCAGGTTACGCAGACCCAAGAAGTCAAACTTCACCAGACCTGCAGATTCGACATCGTCTTTATCGAACTGTGCCACGCGTCCGGTACCATCGGCATCACACATCACCGCAGAGAAATCGGTAATTTTGGTTGGCGAGATCACCACACCACCGGCGTGTTTACCGGTGTTTCGGGTAATACCTTCCAGTTTCAGTGCCATTTCCCAGATTTCGGCTGCATCGTCATGGTCTGGATTGGATGGATTGGTGACGATATCTTTAAGCTGGGGTTCAGCTTCTAGTGACTCAAGCAGGCTTAGACCTAAAGGCTTGGTCGGAATCATTTTCGAGATACGATCCGCCAAGCCATAAGATTTACCCAAAACGCGCGCAACATCACGAATCGCACCTTTGGCCGCCATAGTGCCGAATGTTGCAATCTGGGAGACCGCATCACGGCCATAGGTACGTGCTACATAGTCAATCACGCGGTCACGGCCTGCGATACAGAAATCGACGTCGAAGTCGGGCATCGAAACACGTTCCGGGTTCAGGAAACGTTCGAACAGCAGTTCATAACGCAGCGGATCAAGATCGGTAATTTTTAAGCTATAGGCCACCAATGAGCCCGCACCTGAACCACGGCCCGGACCGACCGGAACGCCGTTACTTTTCGACCACTGAATGAAGTCCATAACGATCAGGAAGTAGCCCGGGAATCCCATCGAGTTAATGATGTTAATCTCGTATTCGATACGCTCATCATAAGGCTTGCGAATTTCTGGCCAGTCTTCATCACGTTGTTTAGGCGGATAAAGGAAATTCAGGCGTTCTTCCAGACCTTCTTTGGACAAGTGTGCAAAGAAGGTGTCAATGGTATGACCTTCAGGAATCGGATAATCAGGCAGGAAGTATTTGCCCAGTTGCAGCGTCACATTACAGCGTTTGGCAATGTGATAGGTGTTCTCAATCGCAGATGGAATATCCGAGAACAGCGCCGTCATTTCTTCAGCAGATTTGAAATATTGTTCAGGTGAATAGGTTTTAGGGCGGCGGTTGTCACCAAGCACATAACCATCTGCAATACATACCCGTGCTTCATGCGCTTCATAATCTTCACGGGTCATGAAATGCACATCATTATGTGCGACCACACCGATATTGTATTTTTTTGCCAGCTTAACGGCTTCCAGAATAAAGTTATCTTCATCCGGACGATTGGTACGGGTCAGGGCAAGATAAACACGATTACCAAATTTTTCGACCCATTCTTCTAGCAGCGGTTCCGCTTTTTGCGGATTTGAACTCATCAGCATTTTGCCGACATCGGAATGCATGCCGAGCAGGGCAATCATGTCCTCAGGCTGATTTAAAATCCATTGTTTTTGAACGCAGGGAATATCCAGTTGCTGGCCACTGATAAAGCCTTCAGATACTAATTCAGTCAAATTACGCCAGCCGGTATTGGTCATGGCCAATAAGGTCATGCGATGTTCGGCATCATTCAGGCGAATTTCAGAACCCAGAATCGGCTTGATGCCTTTGCTCAGACATTTGCCATAGAACTTGACGGCAGCATGCAGGTTAGAAAGATCCGTGAGCGCAAGGGCAGGCATCTGTTCTTCTTCGGCAGCTTTGACCAAGTCAGGTATCCGTACGATGGATTCAGTAATCGAAAATTCTGTATGAATACCAAGATGAACAAAGTGCATAGATGAGTCCCTGCTAAAACCATTGAATAGTTTAACATGGGATTTATTGTTTCAGTTTGAAATTGAGGGGAAATGGCTAACTTTTAGGTCAAGTTTGAATTTGATTTTTTAAGCTGATTATTTAGTTAGTTGTTAGAAGATATTTTCTTTTACTTTTGACGGGACAAAAGTAACAAAACCCCTTTGTTGATCTGATGGCACTTCCATGTGCCACAAATTAACGGGCGACTTCCTGTCGCCGTGGCACGTATCAAATAGTTGCAGGACTTTACTTTGAAATAATGAGAAAGGGATCGTAAGTATTAAAAACAATAAAACCCTCTTTTTAGAGGGCCTTATTCATACATAAAAACTAGCTTAACGAAGTCGGGATAACCAGTCACCGAGGCTTTGTACAATCTGCACTAGAATCAGTAATACAATCACCGTCATGATGACTACAGAGGTATCAAAACGCTGATAACCATAAGAAATCGCTAAGTCACCAATACCACCCGCACCGACAGCACCGGCCATTGCCGTTGCACCAATCAAACTGATGGTAGCAGTAGTCAAGTTTAGAATCAGTGAGCTACGCGCTTCCGGCAGAATAAACTTAAAGATAATTTGCATTGGCGTCGCGCCCATGGCTTGGGCAGATTCGATAATACCCTCATTCACTTCGAGTAAAGATGTTTCAATCAGGCGACCAATGTATGGACCGACATAAATGGTTAATGGAACAATCGCTGCCCATGTACCAATCGATGTGCCGACAATTAACTTGGTCAGTGGAATGACTGCGATTAGCAGGATAATAAACGGCAGCGAACGTAGCGCATTCACAATCGGATTGAGACCGTGATAAATCACACGATTCGGCAGAATTCCATTCGGACGTGTTACCAACAGGGTAATCGCCTGAATAAAGCCCCAGATACAGCCAAATAGCATCGCGAAGAACACCATATGAAAGGTTTCTTGCAGCGCTGTCACAAACTGATCTATCGACAGGGAGCTTTTCCAGAACGGCGCCGTGATCGTTGTTAGCCACTGTACAATCAAATCTCTCATGCCTGTACTCCCGCCTGATCGACTTGTACGCCGTGTTGTTCAAGGAATTTTATTGCTGCTTGAATTTCTTGTGCATCACCCAGTAGCTGAATAAACATCTGGCCAATCACCGTGCCATTAATTTCGGTCATATTGGCAAATAGAATATTTAAACTGATATTAAATTGTTTAATCACCGCTTGAATCACGGTTTCCTGAGCCGAACTGCCGAGGAATTTCAGGCAATAAATACTGTTGTGATTCTGGTTTTCCAGATTGGTCAGAATATTGACTGGTAAATGCTGCTGTAATACGGTCTGAATGAAATTCTTGGTGGTCGGGTGCTGTGGTTGACTAAATATTTGTAAGGTACTACCGGTCTCAATTACGTCACCTTTTTCCATCACGGCGACATAATCACATACAGTTTCAATCACATCCATTTCATGGGTAACCATAACAATGGTGATGCCTTGTTCTTCGTTAATTTTTTTAAGTAGCTGTAGAACAGATTTGGTGGTTTGTGGGTCCAGTGCAGAAGTCGCTTCATCACAGAGTAAAATTTTTGGATGATTGGCAAGGGCACGAGCGATCCCGACACGCTGCTTTTGACCGCCAGACAATTCATCTGGAAATGCATGACGTTTATGTTTCAGGTCAATAAAGTCTAATAATTCTTCGAGGCGTTTTTCTCGTTCTGCCTTGCTCCAGCCCAGGAGTTTCATTGGCATTTCGATATTGGCTGCCACGGTTTTGGTTTGCATTAAATTGAAATGCTGGAAAATCATGCCGATGCTGGCACGTTCTTGACGCAATGCTTTGGCATCAAGTGCGGTAAAGTCTGTTCCGTTAATGATAATCCGGCCTGAGCTTGGGCGCTCAAGCAGGTTGATCAGACGGATGAGGGTGCTTTTACCGGCACCACTATAACCGATGATGCCAAAAATACTGCCGGTTGGAATCTGAAGATTAATCTGATTCAAGGCATGCAAGGTTTGACCCTTAAGCTCATACTGTTTTGAAATATCTTTAAATTCAATCATAGTGTCAAAAACTGCATCACGGATAAAAAAACAGGCAAGAAATCGTCCTTGCCTGTTCTAAAAGTCTATTATAGTACTATTTTGATTCAGTTAAATACGTCACCGGTTTGTTTACCGCAACTTTCGTACCACCAAAATGTTCATCAACATATGCTTTTACTGCTGGCGTATGATACAACGCACCCACTTTTTGCAGGACTGGATCGTTTTGACGGTCTGCTGCAACAGCTAATACGTTGACATTCATTTTTGTGCTTTGATCGATTGGCTCATAGTAAATCGCATCTTTCAATACGTTTAAACCACCTTCCATTGCCAGGGTATTGCCCAGCACAATCGCATCAACTTCATCTTTTACACGTACTGCAGTCGCCATTTGAATTGGCTTAATCACGATTTGTTTTGCATTTTCGGTCACATCAGAAGTTGTACCTTTGACATTGTCAAAACCAGCTTTTAATTTAACTAGGCCTGCTGATTGTAAAAGTAATAATGCACGTGATTCGTTTGCGCCGTCGTTAGGAATAGCAATGGTTGCACCAGTTTTAAACTCGTTTAAAGATTTCACTTTGCTTGAGTAAATACCCATTGGCTCTAAATAAGTGGTAGATAGAGGTACAATTTTGGCTGTGTTGGCATCGTTGTAAGCCACCATATAGGCATAAGACTGGAATGCATTCACATCAATTTCTTTGTTGGCTACTGCCGTGTTCATTGACACATAGTCAGTAAAATTTTTCACATCAAGTTTGATACCGGCTGCTTTGGTTTCAGGCAGGGTCGCGATATAACGCCATATGTCTGCATCTGAACCGGTCGAAGCCATAGTTACAGTTTGAAGACCATTAGCATCTTTGCTTTGCGCTGCATCAGTGGCAGGCGCTTCTTGTTTACCACACCCAGTTAAAGTCAATACAGAGGCACTTAAGATAACGCCAAGTAACTTTTTCATGAAATTGTCCTAATTCTATTCTTGCCTAAAGTATAAGCATTTTTAAATCGTGTTAAATAAGAGTTTTATTACGATCTAAGTAGGTAGCTTGATCATTGCTGAGGAGGGCTTGAGATCGGAAGATGCAAGCGTGCAGCAACAGTTCTGGTGAACTTGATCAAGTCAGAGGCAGCCCAAATCTGATGTACTTGATCTATTTTGGAGAGAGAAAATAGATATTTTATAAGTACATGCCAAGGTTTATGTGCTCTGAAGTTGCGGATATCATAGCAATAAATCTATATTCGATATACTGGATAAAAAAGCCTTGCTTATCTCTTTAGTCGAATATAAAAAAAGATCTTTTAAAGAAAATATTAATTAAAACAATATATTATTTATATTGAAAATATAGTTTTAATGGGTGTGTTTAAATAGTGATCTTTATAAGATTTTGTAAGATATAAATATAAAAAATGCATATAGATAAAGATAAAAAATATCTGATTATTGGGAAAGTAAGAAAATTCTATCATTAACGTAATAAATCTTTCCTTTATATTAATTAAGCCAGTCAGTATCTGATCTTGGTTCCTCAGGTCATGATATTGCAAGCTTGTTTTAACAAAAGGGAATATACAGATAATCCGAACGCTGTTTTTCATAAAGTACGTGTCTACACAAGACATGATCGGCAGGTACAAGCGGATGATCAAACTCTCCCACTTTTTCTAAGCCAATGTTTTGCATGACACGTTCTGATGGCGTGTTGATGCAGGCAGTAAAAGAAATGACTTTTTCAAGTCGTAGAGTTCTAAAGGCATATTTGAGTACCGCTTTGGCTCCTTCAGTCGCATAGCCTTGATTCCAGTATTGCGGTAGCAAGCGCCAGCCAATTTCAGGGGCATCGGCAATTTTAAGCTCAGGTGGATGCACGTGTAAGCCAATAAAACCGATGAATTCGCCTGTGGCTTTGAGTTCTACGGCAAAGAGTCCCCATCCACGTGTTTCTATGGCAGTACGAATACGTTCAAGAAATGCAGTTGCTTCAGTCGCATCGATTTTTTTAGGGAAGTAGCGCATGACCTCGTCATCTGCACACATTTGGATAAATGGCGCAGTCTCGGAGTCTTGCCATTGGCGCAGGATCAGGCGAGGGGTTTGAAGGTGAATAGTCATTAGGTATCTTAATTTGGTTACGATTTTTTAGTTTCGTTTAGGGATTTGCTCTTTAAACTCATTAAACTGTTTCGTTTTATAGTCCAAAGATATTATATCCTCGACTACGTCTAAAAATGTTTTTACCATTTCCTCTTCAGGTCTAAAGCCTCTATGGTTAGAAGCATTTCCACCCTCAATAATCGTATTTAATATTTCATATTGTGTCTTACTAATATGTTTGTCCTCTAACATTTTTTTGAGCTTTCTTTCAAATCCTCCTATATCGCCTACTTTTTTTACTAAGTATCTATCTATTAGAGTTCGAATTCCTGAAAGAGCTAAAATAAATAATCCTTTTTCGTAGGCTGAAATGACTTCAAAAAAGAGCAACAGATCATCTTTAGGTAGATCGAAAGACCATTTTTTTTCATGCAATAATGATTTGTTGAATCTGGGAAAACTCGTACTTGATATCTAATAAGATTCGCATTTCCCTAAGTTCTCTAAATCAGATTTTATTGAAGCCCATTTTTGGCTAGTGTTCTCATCAATATCTTTTACATGAAATGAGTCTAAATGTAATGATGGCGCATTACATTTTTGACATTGGGTGAACTGGTAGGCATCAATGCTGTAAGTCCATAGTGAGGTTGCTTGATCAGTCGTTATATTTTTTGAAAAACCTTCGATAACTCTTGGGTGGATTGTTAAATTCAATCTATTTTGTGGAGTATCGTGCTTACATTCCCAGCAATATTTCCAAATATACATATATTCAACTTCTTATTTTAGTGATGTGCAAAAGAGTAAATTATTTATAGGCGTATGAATAGTTCTGTGGATTGTATAAGCAAATAAAAAAACCCCGAAAGAATCGGGGTTTTTTATACTTAAATAAAATTAAGCATTTTCACGAGCAATCGCACGGTAACCAATGTCTTTACGATATTGAACGCCGTCGAACGTTACTTTTTGGCAAAGTTCTAAAGCTTTTGCTTGTGCTTCACCAATGGTATTACCCAGTGCAGTCACGCAAAGTACACGACCACCAGCAGTGACGATATCGCCATTTTCATTGGCTTTAGTACCTGCATGGAACACTCTCGCATCAGTCATTTCAGTGTCTAAACCTGAAATTACATCACCATTGCTTGAAGTTTCTGGGTAACCTTTCGACGCTAAAACGATACCAACAGTCTTGCGCTCATCCCATTCAGCTTCAGCAGGTAAGTTGCCTGCAATGCCTGCTTCAACGAGATCCACCAAAGATGATTTTAAACGCATCATGATTGGCTGAGTTTCAGGATCACCAAAACGACAGTTAAACTCAATTACTTTTGGTTGACCTTGTTCGTCAATCATCAAACCAGCGTATAAGAAACCTGTATAAACATGCCCGTCTTTTTTCATACCTTCAACGGTAGGACGCATCACTTCATTCATGGTTTTTTCAAATACGTCAGCAGTCACAACAGGCGCAGGAGAGTAAGCACCCATACCGCCAGTGTTTGGACCTTGGTCACCTTCAAAAATACGCTTATGGTCTTGAGATGTTGCCATTGGCAAGATGTTGTCGCCATCAATCATACAAATGAAAGATGCTTCTTCACCTGCAAGGAATTCTTCGATCACAACACGAGAACCTGCATCACCAAATTTATTGCCTGCAAGCATGTCATCAATCGCATCAAATGCTTCTTGATTGGTCATCGCAACGATTACGCCTTTACCCGCAGCAAGACCGTCAGCCTTGATCACAATTGGCGCGCCATTTTTCTCAACAAATGCTTTAGCCGCATCTACTTCAGTAAATACGTCATAGAAAGCAGTTGGAATGTTGTGACGTTTTAAGAAGTGCTTTGCAAATGCTTTAGAGCCTTCAAGCTGTGCAGCAAATTGAGTAGGACCCCAAATTTTTACACCTGCTTCACGGCAAGCATCAACCACACCATTCACAAGTGGGGCTTCTGGGCCCACGATAATTAAATCAATTGCATTGTTTTTTGCGAAATCGATAATCGCAGCATTGTCTAAAATGCTTAAATTTACGTTTTCACATTTATTTTCAGTGGCTGTACCTGCGTTGCCCGGAGCAACAAAGACTTTAGCGACTTTATCGTCTTGTGCGATTTTCCATGCCAATGCATGTTCACGACCGCCATTACCCAAAACTAAAACGTTCATCTTTTATAATCCTGTTTAAAAGAAATCCCCACATCTCCAAAAGGAGAATCCCATTTTTGCAGTACTTGACGTACAAAACCCTCCTTAGAAAAGGAGGGCTAGGGAGGATTCAAAAAATTAAATGAATCTTCATGTGTCTATTAATGACGGAAGTGACGCATACCAGTGAACACCATTGCAATACCAGCTTCGTCAGCCGCAGCAATCGTTTCTTCATCACGCATAGAACCACCCGGTTGGATAATGCATTTGATGCCTGCTTTCGCAGCGTTATCAATACCATCACGGAATGGGAAGAATGCGTCAGATGCCATAACTGCACCTTCAACCACTAGACCCGCGTGTTCAGCTTTGATCGCAGCAATACGAGCAGAGTTTACACGGCTCATTTGACCTGCGCCCACACCAATGGTTTGACGGTTTTTAGCATAAACAATCGCGTTAGACTTTACGTATTTCGCCACTTTCCAAGCGAAGATCATGTCATCGATTTCTTGTTCAGTCGGCGCACGTTTAGTCACAACTTTAAGATCATCTTTCGTGATCATGCCCAAGTCTTGGTCTTGAACCAGTAAACCACCGTTTACACGTTTGTAGTCCAGTTGCGATTGACGCGCATCGATTGCTGGAAGTTCGCCACATACAAGTACACGTACGTTTTTCTTCGCGCCCGTTACTTCAAGAACGCCTTCAGCAACGCTCGGTGCAATGATCACTTCAACGAATTGACGATCTACAATCGCTTGTGCAGTTGCAACGTCTAATTCACGGTTGAATGCAATGATGCCACCGAAAGCAGATTCAGGATCTGTTGCATACGCAAGATCATAAGCTGCTTGAATACCGTCTAAAGATACTGCAACGCCACATGGGTTAGCATGTTTAACGATCACACAAGCAGGCTTCGCAAATGATTTCACACATTCAAGTGCTGCATCAGTATCTGCGATGTTGTTATAAGAGAGTTCTTTACCTTGAAGCTGTTTCGCTGTTGAAACAGAAGCTTCAGTCGCTGTGTCTTCTACATAGAATGCAGCAGCTTGATGCGGGTTCTCACCGTAACGAAGGTCTTGAACTTTGTTCAATTGAGTATTGAAAGTACGTGCAAATTTGTCTGCCTGACCTTCTTCTTTACCTACGCGAGCGCCTAAGTAAGATGCGATCATGCCGTCATATTGAGCAGTATGTTCAAATGCTTTTACTGCTAGGTCAAAACGAGTTGCATGAGATAAAGCACCCTCAGCTTTAAGCTCAGCCACAACAGTTGCATAGTCAGAAGCATTTACGATGATACCGACTGATGCATGGTTTTTTGCCGCAGCACGAACCATGGTAGGACCACCGATGTCGATGTTTTCGATAGCATCAGCAAGTGAACAGTTTGGTTTGGCTACCGTTGCAGCAAATGGATAAAGGTTTACAACGACTAAATCAATAGCATCAATGTTGTGTTCAGCCATCACAGCTTCGTCTAGACCACGACGAGCCAGGATACCCCCATGAATTTTTGGATGTAGTGTTTTTACACGGCCGTCCATCATCTCTGGAAAACCTGTATGCTCCGAAACTTCAACTACGGCCACATTATTGTCTTTCAACAATTTGTAGGTACCACCTGTAGATAAAATTTCTACCCCTAGAGCAGCAAGTTCTTGTGCAAATTCAACAATACCAGTCTTGTCAGACACAGAGATTAAAGCGCGTTTAATAGTCATGATCTTCGTCACAGTTTTCAAGGAACAGAATAAAACAAAATCAGCAATTTACAGGTTAAAAAAAATGCCTGCGGAAGCCGCAAGCATTTTATCATTTATTCACTCATTAAACCGTGAGCTTTTAACTTTTTACGTAAAGTACCACGGTTGAGTCCGAGAATCTCGGCAGCACGTGTTTGGTTACCACGTGTATATTCTAGAACTACAGATAGAAGAGGTTTCTCCATTTCTGCTAGCACCATGTCGTATACCTGAGATGGTTGCTCGCCCTGCAGTTGTGCAAAATAGTGGCGAACTGCGCGATCTACGTGGATACGTAAAGCAACATCAGATTGTGCAGTAAAAATAGGAGATTTGCTATTCATGCGAATTAATCCGAAAAACAAATATCACTTGGGTAAAGTGATATATAAAAGTGGTCTAGAAATTGAAATGAACTCCATTTTAGATCCTAAAACGGAAGTTCTAAAACTTAGTCATTACATTGAGCCTGTAGCTTGACACATCTCTGCGATTTGGTCGAAAAATAAGCGTAACAATAGTTAAAGTTTTGTTACTGACCAAAATCAAAACAAAAAAATCTGCACGATACGCAATAAATTTTATAGCGCATTAGGCAAGACTGTATTTGTTGTGAAAAAGTCGCGAGGAGTTGCAGCACATAGCTTTCGTGGCGCGTATCATACCATTGTCTAAGCAAAAGTGAGCAAGAAAACTGCATTTTTTTTAACTTTTTTTAATTTTTTAATGCTTTCTCAGCAGATTAGGGGCGAATTATTTCCAAAGTATAGCGATCAAAGCTTTTACGATCGACTGGAAGCTTAAATTTGAATTTAAACGGGCTGTTTTTCGGAATGCGCTGAATATTGACTAAACTTTCAATCAGGTACTCTTCGGAGGACAGGTTATAAGTTGCAATCACTTCACCGCGATGTTCCAGATTGATTCTTAAAATCGGTAAGGCCAGGCTACGGTCATGAAAATTGATCAGCTCACCGCTAAACTCAGCTTCATTATTACCGGTTGCCTTGATTTTGACTTTATTGGCCTGAATCAGTGTGTAGTATTTTTCCAGATTGGAACAATTAAACACTTCACAGGCAGTGTTAAAGGCCAGGCTCATAACGTGACTGTTTTTGATGTATTGCGGATTGAACCAGAAGAATTGAAACATCAGCAGGCTGAACAGTGACAGATTGAGTAAACTCCAGCCTATATAGTACATTGGCCCGCGTTTAGTCTGTTTTTCTGCCTGATCTTCCCAATTCATGCTCGGCAGGACTGAAATCGGCTCGGTACTGAAATAATTCAGGTTATTTAAATAGGTTTCCAGGTCAATATTGGAATGTTCAACTTTTTGATCAAAAATCTGTAGCAGGCTATGACGATGGTGCTGCTGATCCGTGTGATAAACACCTGAGTTATTTTGAGCATTAGTTTTGCTGAATTCGCTGGAGTTTGATTGAGCGTGAGACATTGAGGCAGTGACCGAATTCCGGGTTTCGGTCACCAAATGCGATAAGGCATTAAATGAGGTGGTACATTTAGGACAGCAAACCATTCCCTGCGCAACGGTGAGTTGAGCAACTGTGACCTTATAGGTGGTGGAACAGGTAGGGCAATGGGTTCTTTTGTCACTCATGGATTATTTATAGGCTCATTCGTTCTTATGGCGTTTACCCGAGATACGGCACCAGTGCTCGTCTCGTTTTTCTACCTCTAATATATCAAAATAATTTGAGTAAATGCTAGTAACATCAGCAACTTGCTCTTCAATCACTCCGGCAAGTGCGAACTGTCCCTCAGATTTGATTAAAGTTGCGAACTCAGGAGCCAGCATCATCAGTGGTGCTGCCAGAATATTGGCAACAAATACGTCAGCTTTGGTATTGCCGAGCTCATCTCTAAATTCTTCTGGCAGTCCGACATAAAGTTTGTCCAGTACGCCATTCAGTTCAGCGTTTTGCTGAGTCGCCAGTACAGCTTGTGGGTCGATATCAGTAGCATATGCTTTTTTCGCACCTAATAGCAGTGCAGCTACCGCGAGAATGCCTGAGCCACAGCCATAATCGATGACAATTTTATCTTTCACATTAATTTTGCCGAGCCATTGTAAGCACAGGAAAGTTGAAGCGTGGTTGC
Organism: Acinetobacter sp. YH16052; assembly: GCF_013417155.1. Taxonomy (GTDB): domain Bacteria; phylum Pseudomonadota; class Gammaproteobacteria; order Pseudomonadales; family Moraxellaceae; genus Acinetobacter. The sequence goes on from NZ_VPEO01000011.1 coordinate 68,885, forward strand.
CTGTTCCGAAAGCCAGACCTGGATCAAGCTTGATGTTTACCGCATCGGCATCAGGTGCTTCCATCCACTCCGGTACGATCCAGTATTTATCAGCAATCTGAATAGGCTCATAGGCATCCATCCAGGTACGTTCCCAAGCCTGATCTTCAATCAGTTCATGACGAATCGGAGCATCTGGCATTTGTGTACGAATAAAGGTTTCTAGTGCGGCAACATCGATTTCTTCGCCTTCTTCCTGCGCATAAATACCGGTCACAATCACTTTATTCCAAAGTGGCGTTTCACCTGGAAGTGGTTCCAGCAAATCCTGGTTTTCAGCATCATCCAAAGTCACACTCACTGCGCCTAGCGAGCTGAGTAATGTCTCAGTAAAATCAACCTGAGCCTGTTCAACCGTAATATGAATTTGTAACCACTTCACAGAAATAACCTTTATACATTTTTCAAAAAGCTATTGTAACGGAAGTTCAGACTCAACGCTGCTATCTTCTTGATCCATTCCCAAAATAAAAAGGATGCCTGAGGCATCCTTTGAACAGTTCCAGAGCTTATCTAATCCAGATTCGTTAAAGGTGTTTGCGCCGGGAGTGGTGCAAGCCGGTTCAACAGACTGCCAAAAATTGCAGCAAAGATATACATAAAGATAGAATAAACCGCGGCTGGCATCGCCACAGCAGCACTGCCAATCACGGTCAGGGCAATGGTCATGGCGAGGGTGCTGTTATGAATGCCAATTTCAAATGCACTGGCACGGGCTTGAGCGCTATTAATATTCAGTAGTCGCGGAATCAGATAACCAATACTCAGGCTCAGGATGCAGAACAAGGCAGTCGCCAGACCCACCTGGGTCAAGTATTCACCGATATTGCTGCGCTCTTTGATGAGTGTGGCAATAATAATCAGCACCAAAAAGCCAATCGAAAAAATCCGCAGCGGCCGATTCAGTTTTGCTGTCACGCCTGGTGCATAGCGCCGAATCAACATGCCAATTCCCACCGGAATCAGGATGATCGCAAAGACTTGCAGAATCTTGCCGAATTGCAGGCCAACTTGCTGGCTATCCTGCATAAAATGCATGATCGAAAAATTAATAATTAAAGGTAAGGTAATTGCTGCGATGACTGAGTTGATAGCAGTCAAAGTGATATTGAGGGCTAAGTCACCTTTAAACAGGTAGCTAAACAGGTTGGCCGTTGCACCCCCGGGCGAAGCCGCCAGGAGCATCAACCCGACCGAGAGCAATGGGGTTAAAGCGAATAGTTTGCAAAGCAAAAAGGCAATGCCAACCAGAACAACCAGTTGGCAGAACAATGCTATAAATACGGCTTTGGGGTGGCGAGTGACACGGCTAAAGTCCCGAGGCGTCAGTTCAAGGCCCAGTCCCATCATGATGATTGCAAGTGCCAGCGGCAGTAATATCGTTATAAGGCCAGAATCCATCTGTATGCTCCTTGTCGAAAATTGTTTTAATACTTCTGATTTTCTTTAGAAAAGCATACAGCCTTATAGCAGAATCAGCCAAATAAATTACAAATCTGATAAACGACTTTTATTGCTATACACCACTTGCTGGCGACTAATCAGCACACCGAAAATAGTGGCGAAACTGTACATGAAAATTGTATAAATGCCTGCAGGAATAGCCATCGTGACATTATTTAAGACCGATATCGCAATCGTCAGCGCAATGGCAGTGTTATGAATGCCAATTTCAAAGGTACAGGCGCGTGCCATTTTCTCTGGAATACCCATGAGTAAAGGAATGCAATAGCCAATAAACAGGCTGGAAAAACATAAAATCGCAGTTGCTGCACCAATATTGGCAAAGTATTCGACCAAATTCGAACGTTCTCTGAAAATGGCGAATATGAATAGGATGGTTAGAAAACCGATAGAGAGTAAGCGCATGGGCCTGCTGACAGTAATTGACAGGTTTGGAAATTTGGCCCGAAGCAGCATACCCATGATCACGGGAATCAAGGTAATTAAAAAGACCTGCATAATCTTTTCAACTGGAAAAGTCACGTTTGAGTCATGACTCATAAAGTAGTGTAAGGACAGATTGATAATAAAGGGCAGGGTAAAAATAGAGATGATGGTATTAATGGCGGTTAGAGTAATATTCAGTGCCACATCACCTTTATATATGTAGCTAAATAGGTTCGCGGTTGGGCCACCAGGTGAGGCGGCTAGCAACATCAGACCTACAGCAAGCAAAGCGGGCAAGTCCAAAATCAGACAAATAAAAAAAGCAACGCTGGGTAATAGGACTAACTGCGCAAATAAAGTAATAAAAATGACTTTAGGATAGCGACTTAAGCGCAGGAAATCTTTGATAGTGAGTTCTAGCCCCAGCCCCATCATCATAATTGCCAATGTAATTGGCAAAAAAACGCTAAAAAACCCCGAATCCATGAATTTGCCTTTTTATTATACATTTATAGGTATATTTCCAGTTTAGCCTAGATGAATAAATAAGCAATAAAAAACGGGCAAAATGCAGTCACTTTGCCCGTCAAAGCTTTTACTTGAAATCTAAACTATTTAGATATATATCGGCTACATACCTGGCTGGCCTTGCATTGGTGAATCAGGCTGTGCTGGCTGGTTCATCTGATGCTGCATAGGCTGGTTTTGCATATGTGGCTGCATCGGTTGGCTTTGCATCTGAGATTGTCCCTGAGGGCGTGGTGGCATAAAGCCTAATGCACATTTACCTTTGACTTCGGCACCATTGATGGTAGCAGTAGTCGCACCACTGTTGCCGCTACAGGTACTCATGAGTTCGGCTTCATCGCCTTTGATTGAAGCATTTTTGGATGAAGCGAAAAATTGTGGCTCACAGGTACCATTCCAGATAATGCCGCGATAGGCAAAACTGACTTGTGCACCTTGGGATTTGCCTTTACAAACCTGTTGGTACTTTTGTGCATTATAAATGGTTTCGACCTTATCATTCGCTGATGCAGCAAATGGCGCAAAACATAAACCACATAGAACGGTTGAGAGGAAAATATTCTTATTCATCTTTTATACCTTTGTTTGTAATGTAACCAACATATAGATTAAAAAATGCGCGAGATTAAACAATGCAAATCGAGTAAATTTCTCAGCTTATATGTTTAATTTATATAGTTCCTCTGCAAAGTTAAATTACAGTGCTTTATTGTTATGCGAGTTAAGTGCGATTTATCTCAGGATAAATTCAACTGAATTTGTCTACTTTAGAGTGAAATTTGCTATAATGCTCAGCTATTCTTTTTTATCTCTCAATTACCACTATGCATTATCCTAAAGTATACGATGTCATTGTTATCGGTGGCGGTCACGCCGGTACGGAAGCGGCTCTGGCTGCAGCGCGTATGGGTCGACAGACTTTACTCTTAACTCATAACATTGAGACTTTAGGGCAGATGAGCTGTAACCCGGCCATCGGTGGTATTGGTAAATCGCATTTGGTGCGTGAAATTGATGCCTTGGGCGGTGCGATGGCACTGGCTGCCGATAAAGGCGGTATTCAATTCCGTATTTTGAACTCGCGTAAAGGTGCTGCAGTACGTGCAACACGTGCGCAGGCGGACCGTGTACGTTATAAAGCGGCTATTCGCGAAACATTAGAAAACCAAGCAAACCTTGATATTTTTCAGCAAGCCGCAGATGACCTGATTGTTGAAGGCGATACCGTTAAAGGTGTGGTTACCCAAATGGGTATCCGTTTTGATGCGAAAACTGTGGTGCTGACAGCAGGTACATTCTTAGGTGGTGTCATCCACGTTGGTCTGGAGAAATCTAGCGGTGGTCGTGCTGGTGATCCGCCATCTATTTCACTTGCACATCGTTTGCGTGAATTAAACTTGCCAGTAGGTCGTTTAAAAACAGGTACACCACCACGTATTGACGCGCGTTCAGTGGATTTCTCTGTGATGACACCACAGCCGGGTGATTTCCCATCTCCGACCATGTCATTCATGGGGGATGTGTCTATGCATCCTGAGCAGGTAAATTGCTATATCACGCATACCAATGAACGCACGCATGAAATCATTCGTGGCGGTTTAGACCGTTCACCGATGTACACGGGTGTGATCGAAGGTGTTGGACCACGTTATTGCCCATCGATTGAAGATAAGATTCACCGTTTTGCCGATAAAGATTCTCACCAAGTCTTCTTGGAGCCTGAAGGCTTGGATACACATGAGCTTTATCCAAATGGTATTTCGACTTCTTTACCGTTCGACGTTCAGTTTGAACTGGTTCGCTCGATCCGTGGTATGGAAAATGCGCACATTCTTCGTCCGGGCTATGCCATTGAATACGATTACTTCAACCCACAAGCGTTGAAATTTACCCTTGAAACCAAAGCAATTAATAACTTGTATTTCGCCGGTCAAATCAACGGCACAACCGGTTATGAAGAAGCGGGTGCGCAGGGTTTGCTTGCAGGCTTGAACGCTGCACGCCGTGCTTGGGATCAGGAGCAATGGACGCCAAAACGTGATGAAGCATACATGGGTGTTCTGGTCGATGACCTGATCACATTAGGTACCAAAGAACCATACCGTATGTTCACCTCACGTGCCGAATACCGTTTGATGCTGCGTGAAGATAACGCAGATCAGCGTTTAACAGCCATTGGTCGTGAAATGGGTCTGGTGGATGACGCGCGTTGGGCAGTGTACTGTGAGAAAATGGAAGCAGTGGAAAAAGAAACAGGCCGTTTGCAACACTTGTGGGCCGCACCAAATAACCCAATGGGTAAGAAATTCGTTGAGATGACCGGTGCAGACCTGTCTAAAGAATGTTCGGCGATTGATTTGTTGAAACGTCCAAACATTTCATTTGCTCAAATTGCAGAGTTAACCAATTCTGAAGTATCACCATTTGTCGGTGAGCAAATTGAAATTGCAGTGAAATATGCGGGTTATATTAATCGTCAGCATGAAGACGTCGCACAAATGAAACGTCTTGAAGAAACCCGTATTCCTGCGGATTTCGATTATGACATCGTGTCAGGTCTGTCCCGTGAAATTACCCTGAAACTGAAAGATGTTCGTCCTGAAACATTGGCGCAAGCCAGCCGTATTCCGGGTGTAACGCCTGCAGCAGTTCAACTGGTGATGATTACAATTCGTAAGAATGCACAAGCAAAGAAATCTGCTTAAGATTTTGCGCTAAAAAAGCCCGCGTTAAGCGGGCTTTTTATCGGCTTGTAGTTTTGTATAAGTTTTGACTATCGTTGAATTAAAAATAACTACAATTAAATTAAGTCTTTGATAAATATATATAATAAATATTATTAAGATGTGTTAAGTCTATAAATACAATCTTTTAGGTCTAATTTGGAGGGTATTTACACATGCTGATGTGCTTAAACCCGACTATTGTCGTGCTATTTCTCTATTAAGATTAGGTTAAGAATAATGCAACGGATCGTCAGACTATTAAACGGTTTGTGAATTATTGATAGAGATCAGTCATGGCACAGTCATACAGCGAAAAAGCCCAAAAAATATTAACGATATTCTTATGTTTCTGGGTCGCATTTTTTGAAGGTTTTGACCTTCAAGCTCCCGGGATTGCGGCGAAAGGAATTGCAGCAAGCTTTGCTTTAGATCAAATCCAAATGGGCTATGTATTTAGTCTGGGTGTCTTTGGAATGCTGTTTGGCGCATTCTTTGGCGGACGTATTGCAGATTATCTAGGACAAAAGAAAGTCCTAATGCTTTCTGTGACTATTTTTGGTCTGTTCATGTCGTTGACTGCAATTGCGCCAAGCATCGAAGTTTTATATGCAGCGCGTTTCTTTACTGGTTTGGGTTTAGGTGCGGCAATGCCAACCATGATTTCAGTCGTCGGTGATGAAGCAACGGAAGCCAACCGTGGCAAGCTAAATAGTCTGATGTATTGTGGTTTGCCGGTAGGGGCGATCTTTGTTGCCGGTCTGGCCATGTTGCTTCCGGAGATTCAATGGCAAACCTTGTTCCTGATTGGGGGATTAACGCCTTTAGCACTGATTCCATTGATGGCATTTATTCTTAAAGATAAGCCTAAAGTGAATGCGGAAGTACCGGTTTCTGGCGAAGCTGTGCCGGGAATGGCTGAGGTGTTGTTCAAGCAGCGACAGTATAAAAATACAGTGCCTCTTTGGGTTGGCTTCTTTTTTACCTTGATGATCAATTATATTTTGATTAGCTGGTTGCCAAATTTACTTATGGAACAAGGTTTGCAGAAACAGCAGGCATTTTTGGTGATGTTGGTGTTCCAGGTGGGCGCTGTCATTGGAACCCTAAGCCTGGGTTATTTACTGGACCGTTTAAAGCTCTGGCAAATGGCGACTATCATTTATAGTGGCTTGTTTGTTGCCTTGGTATTGTTATTCACCACAACTTCTATTCCGTTATTAATTTTGGCGGGAGTCATGGGTGGTATTTTCTCTACAGGTGGTCAATCTATTCTGTATGGGATCTCACCAATTTTTTATTCAGGCGCAGGCAAAGTGACAGGCGTGGGGAGTGCGATCTCTCTAGGGCGTTTAGGAGCGATGACTGGACCATTATTAACTGGAAAAATTCTGGCATTAGGTTTGGGAACGACGGGCATTCTTGTGGCAAGTTTGCCAGCAGTGGTCGTATCGGTAGCTGTCACCGCACTATCACGTTATAAGGCTACTCATAAGTAATAGATTATTGATATCTCAATACAGAAAAGGGAATCTGAAGATTCCCTTTTTTATCGTCGAGACTTTTAATTGAATAAAGTCAGTCCATAAAATTTGCTAAAATATACGAATAGCAAACAGATTGATTTTTATATGGCTTATCAACTTATTCCACTCTCGATTCAGGCCACCGATAATATTGCTTGTCCGCATTGTCAGCACAACGTGATTGATTGGGCAGAAGAGCAATATGTGCAACCTTGTGAACATACCCTGTTTATTGCCATGGATATTGGCTTTGAATATATGACCGATGAATTCGAGCACAGCATGCCGCGTTCTGTAGATGATCTGCATGCCAATGATGATCAGGTGAATATGCTGGATGAAATCACCCAAGCGACTTATTCAAATTATCTGATATATAAGTCTGATCTGGGCATAGATGGGTATTTCCGCTATGTAGGTTTTACTGCATAAATCATCATTAATAAAAAAGCGCCAATCGGCGCTTTTTATATGGAAAGATTAACTTTCTATTTCTTCTTCGATTTCATCATCCGTAGTATCCATGCCCAATTCTTTAAGCTTGCGCGTTAAAGTATTGCGACCCCAACCTAGAAGTTCTGCGGCATGACGTTTACGGCCACGGGTTTGTTGCAAGGCTGCATTAATTAAGGTGCGTTCAAACATCGGCGTCGCAACATCCAGAAGTTTCATTTCACCGTTTTTGAGTTTCTGCATCGCCCATTGACCCAGTAATTCATCCCAGTGATGCGGTGCGATCTGGTTCAGCGTTGGAATTGGCGCGCCCGGATCCTGCTGATGAATTGGAATCTGTTTTAGTTCAGGTGGCAAGTCTTCAGGATAGACTTCACGGCCTGTGATCATGACAGTCAGCCAGCGACAGGTATTTTCAAGTTGACGTACGTTACCTTGCCACGGCAATTTTTGCATATATTCCTGGGTTTCAGGACGCAAAATCTTTGGATTGACCCCAAGTTCCTTTCCGGCACGCGCCAGAAAATGCTGCGCCAGCATCGGAATATCTTCACTGCGATGTGCCAGTTTTGGAATATGAATACGAATTACATTCAGGCGGTGATATAAGTCTTCACGGAAACGACCATCATGGACCAGTTTTTCCAAATCCTGATGTGTTGCAGCCACGATACGCACATCGACCTTAACCGGAATATGACCGCCAACTCGGTAGAACTCTCCATCGGCTAGGACACGCAATAAACGGGTCTGGGTCTCAAATGGCATATCGCCAATTTCATCTAAAAACAGTGTGCCACCATTAGCCTGTTCAAAACGACCCTGACGCTGAGTGTTGGCACCGGTAAATGCACCTTTCTCATGGCCGAAGAGTTCAGTTTCGATCAGGTCTTTGGGAATCGCTGCCATATTGAGGGCAATAAAAGGTTTTGAACTGCGTGGTGAATGACGATGCAGGGCATGCGCTACTAGTTCTTTACCTGTACCAGACTCACCATTAATCAATACAGTAATATGCGATTGTGATAAACGGCCAATGGCACGAAACACTTCCTGCATGGCAGGCGATTCACCAATAATTTCGGTAGATTGAATTGGTGGAGCCGCTTTTGCTGATTCTTGTTGCTGTAACTTGGTGATATGTAAAATTGCACGATTTACCAGCGCCAGTGCTTCATCAATATCAAAAGGCTTAGGCAGATATTCAAAAGCACCAGTTTGATAGCTAGAAACAGCCGATTCTAAGTCTGAATGCGCCGTCATAATAATGACAGGTAGGTCAGGATAACTGTGTTTAACCTTGCCCAGGAAGGTAAGTCCATCAATACCCGGCATGCGGATATCGGTCAAAATCACATCGGGTGCTTCCAGACTCAGTTGGTCTAGTGCAGATTGTGCTTCTTCAAAACTGGTCACATCCAGACCTTCCTCTTTAAAGGTCTTTTCCAGTACCCAGCGCATGGCGCGATCGTCATCAATCACCCATATTTTATTTCGCGACATGATTCGACTCCCAAGGTAAATATAAGCTAAAGACGGTTTTTCCAGCCACGGACTGACACTCGATCATGCCGTTGTGCTGATGAATAATATTTTGAGCAATACTGAGGCCCAGTCCGGTACCTTTTGCGCGACTGGTGACCAGCGGATAAAACACCGATTCGATAATCTCTTCCGGCACACCTGGACCGTTGTCTTCAATATCAATCCTTACTACAGAGCGGTGAATCACCCCGTTAATGGTAAAGAGACGCTGAATCCGGGTTCTTAAAATCAGTTCCGGTTGATGTTCGACAAAGAACTCCTTGTTCTCGGTCATGGCCTGTACGGCATTGGCGCAAATATTCAAAATGACCTGAATCAATTGGTCGCGGTCTGCCAGAACTTCCGGTAAGGACAGGTCGTAATCCCGGGTAATCTTGATTTTCTTTTTGGTCTGATTGGCAATCAGTGAACGCACCCGTTCCAGAGGTTCATGCACATTGACCAGTTCATAGCTCGGAAGCTGGCGTGAACCGAGCATGGTATCGGCCAGATTTCTGAGTCGATCCACTTCGCTAATAATAATGTCGGTAAATTCTTTGTATTGTGGATCATTCAAACTGCGTGCCAGGAGTTGAGTCGCCCCGCGAATGCCACCCAAGGGATTCTTGATTTCATGCGCAACACCGCGAATCAGCTGACGCGCTACCTGATGCTGTTGCAGCAGATTTTCTTCACGAGAGATTTTTAACATGCGATCGCGAGGATTGAGTTCGATGAGCAGTAGCGGATGATAAGGTTTGCCCAGATTTAGCTGAGAAACAGTGTAGTCAACATGAATGTCTTTAAAGTTGACCAGAATAGTGGCTTCGCGGCGTGTATAAGGTTGTCCCGTAGTTAAAGTATTATTCAGGGCTTCTTCGGTATTGAACTCATCTGTCGGGTTTTGCAAAATATTGAGCACAGATGTGCCGCTCGCGCGGAATAAGCTCACATCAAATAAGGCTTCACAGGCAGAATTCAGATAATAAATATTAAGATCGCGGTCTATCAATAAGATACACGTGGTCATATTGTCCACTAAAGCACGATAGTCGATCGGAATAATTTGATCCATTCGCGGGTTTGTTCCTGTATTAAAATGGCGCAATGGCATCTTCATAAAGCAATTTAATCAATTTTAAGTTCTGATTTGATGCAAGATGCACGCCAACTTTTATGACTAGAGATTATTTATTGCGATGAAATGCAGAAATGTGACAGAGCAACACAATTCATCTTAGATATAGCGGATTAAATTGAGGCTGTAAATCTAAAATGATTCATTTTGGTGCATTGGTAAGTATGTTGAATATTTTATGGCAATATTTTAGTGCATGATGCAAAGAGTCAGGTTTTCAACTATTTTTATGATGCGAAAAGACATACAATACGCGCATTCTAGTAGAGCGAAAATTCATGAAGTCCCCCAAAGTCGGTTTTGTATCTTTAGGTTGTCCTAAGGCATTGGTAGATTCTGAACGTATTTTAACCCAGTTAAAGACTGAAGGTTATGACGTCGCTTCGGATTATGACGGTGCTGATTTAGTTGTAGTAAATACCTGTGGTTTCATTGAATCCGCAGTGCAAGAATCGCTAGATGCGATTGGTGAGGCGATGAGCGCGAATGGTCGCGTGATCGTAACAGGTTGTCTAGGTAAAGACGAAGACAAGATTCGCCAAATGCATCCCAATGTCCTGAAAGTGACAGGTGCAGCGGCATATAAAGAAGTTATGGATGCGGTTCATCAATACGTACCTGAGCCGCCAAAACACAATCCATTTATTGATCTGGTTCCAGAGCAAGGCATCCGCCTGACGCCAAAACACTATGCTTATCTGAAAATATCTGAAGGCTGCAACCATCGTTGTACCTTCTGTATTATTCCAAGCATGCGTGGCGATCTGGTTTCACGTCCAGTCGGTTCTGTGCTTGATGAAGCTGCAGCGCTGAAACGTGCCGGTGTAAAAGAAGTACTCGTCATCTCCCAGGATACTTCTGCTTATGGCCTGGACACGAAATACAAGCTGGATTTCTGGAATGGCCAGCCGGTTAAAACCAAATTCTATGACATGTGTGAAGCATTAGGTCAGTTGGGAATCTGGGTGCGTTTGCACTATGTTTACCCGTATCCGCATGTAGATGCAGTAATTGACCTGATGGCACAAGGCAAAATCCTGCCTTATCTGGATATTCCATTCCAGCACGCAAGTCCAAAAATTCTCAAACTAATGAAACGACCTGCGCACAGTGAAAATACACTGGAGCGTTTGAAAATCTGGCGTGAGAAATGTCCTGATCTGGTGTTGCGTTCAACATTTGTGGTGGGCTTCCCGGGTGAAACCGAAGAAGACTTCCAGATGTTACTGGACTGGTTGAAAGAAGCCCAGCTGGATCGTGTGGGATGTTTTACCTATTCGCCAGTTGAAGGTGCGACAGCAAATGATTTGCCAGATCACGTTCCTGAAGAAATTAAACAAGAGCGTTATGAGCGTTTCATGCAGGTTCAGCAAGAAATCTCGGCAGCCAAACTCCAAAAACGTATCGGTCAGACCATGACTGTGCTGGTAGATGACCTGGAAGACGAATTCCCGGTAGCGGTTGCGCGTTCTTATGCAGATGCACCTGAAATTGATGGCAATGTTTTTGTTGAAGATATCGATAAAAGCGTCATTAAGGCAGGGGATTTACTTGAAGTCGAGATTACCGATGCAGATGAATACGATCTGTACGCAAAACTCATTTCAATCAAGTCTGCTTAAGATTTTGAATTAAAAAAATTTAAATTGAATACTTTGGAGTTTGATGATGTTGGATTCTAAAAAGCCACGCTTTGGTCGCATCCTGTTAAAGCTTTCTGGTGAAGCGCTGGCAGGCAATAAAGACATGGGGATCGATGCACAAGTGCTCGATCAGATGTCACTTTCTATTGCGCACCTCGTGGGTTTAGGCGTACAAGTAGGTATTGTTGTGGGTGGTGGTAACCTGTATCGCGGTAGCCAGCTACAAAAAGATGGTCTAGTTGGTCGTGTAACTGGCGACCAGATGGGTATGCTAGCAACAGTCATGAACGGTTTGGCACTTCGCGACGCTTTGGTGCGCCGTAATATTAAAACCCGTTTAATGTCTGCATTGCCAATTGGTGCCGTGGTTGAGTCTTACTCAAGCCGTGATGCAATCCGTCACCTGACTCAGGGTGAAGTGTGTGTATTCGTGGCAGGTACAGGTAATCCGTTCTTTACGACAGATACAGCTGCCTGTTTACGTGGTATTGAAATCGAATCAGACTTGATCTTGAAAGCGACCAAAGTTGATGGCGTATATAACAAAGATCCAAGCAAATATGATGATGCGGTTAAATATGACACATTGACTTTTGACCAGGTTCTGGACGAAAAGCTGGGTGTAATGGACTTAACTGCAATCTGTTTATGTCGTGATCACAACGTGCCGCTACAAGTATTCGATATGAATAAATCTGGCGCATTGCTTTCCGTTGTGATGGGTGAAAAAGAAGGGACTCACGTTACCAATTAATGACGTGAGCACCAAAGCACTTTATACTACACGCTAATTTAGTAATAACCTCTTTTCAAGAATTAAGTAAGGAAGATCATATGATTAACGATCTTAAAAAAGACAGCGAAGACCGTATGAACAAAACTCTAGAATCTCTAGAGCATGGTTTTGCAAAAGTTCGTACCGGTCGTGCGCATCCATCAATTTTAAATAACGTGATGGTTTCTTACTATGGTTCAGACGTTCCATTGAACCAGGTGGCAAACGTAGGTGTTGAAGATTCACGTACTTTGTTAATCCAGCCTTTCGAACGTTCAATGGTTTCTGCAATTGATAAAGCGATTCGTGAATCTGATTTGGGTCTAAACCCAATTACAGCAGATGCGATTCGTGTACCGATGGCTGCGTTGACTGAAGAAACGCGTCGTGACATGCAAAAAGTTGCGCGTAATGAAGCAGAAAATGCCAAAGTAGCGATCCGTAACATTCGTCGTGATGTATTGGGCGATATCAAAGCTTTGTTGAAAGAAAAAGAAATTTCTGAAGATGAAGAGCGTCGTGCTGCTGACGAAATCCAGAAAATTACCGACAAATTTGTTGCTGAAGTTGACAAGCGCTTGGCTGCGAAAGAAGCTGAATTGATGAAGGTCTAATTCATCGATGACCGTTGCTGAAGAAAATCCCCGTCTTCCGAAACATGTTGCCATCATCATGGATGGCAACAATCGTTTTGCCAAAAAAAATCAGATGCAAAAAGGTGATGGACACCGTGAAGGAAAAACGGTTCTGGATCCGATTGTTGAACACTGTAAAAAAAGAAATATCCAGGCTTTAACTGTATTTGCCTTTTCAAGTGAAAACTGGAATCGTCCACAGTTTGAAGTTGAATTGCTCATGAAATTGCTGGTTGATACCATTCATGAACAATTGCCCCGCATGGAAAAATTCAATATTGCCTTACGCTTTATCGGTGATCGCAGCCGTTTGTCCCCAGAATTACAGGGACTTATGTTGCATGCCGAAGAAAGGACTGCTAATTTCAATAGTATGACACTCACTATTGCAATCAGTTATGGTGGTATGTGGGATATGGCACAAGCTGCACAGCGAATTGCCAGCGATGTTTTAACAAATAAATTAGATCTTGATGCAATTAATACTGATGTATTTGGTCAATATGTCAGCCTCGGTGATTTACCTGCAGTTGATCTGCTGATTCGTACGGGTGGAGATTTCCGTCTTTCGAATTTCCTGTTGTGGCAGGCAGCCTATGCAGAGCTTTATTTCACTGAGACGCTATGGCCAGAATTTACCGTTGAAGAACTTGATGATGCACTTGCCGTATTTGGTGGGCGTGAACGTCGTTTTGGTAAAACATCAGAACAGATTCATCAGGAAAAACTTGAGAATTAATACATGTTTGAGCGGATTATAACCGCATTGGTGTTGGTAGCAGTTGTACTGAGCTGTATGTTTGCTACTGAATCACATTATCCAATGTTTGTATTGATGGTTCTTGCTGCTGGGGTGGCCGGTTATGAGTGGTTCAAACTCATGCCGCGAAAATTTAAACATGTCATCAAACCTGTTGCTTGGGGATATGGAGTGCTCACTGCGGCACTTTCAGCTTTGGCATTGTATTTTGCCGAAGTTGCCTTATTGTTATGGGTAGCTTCTATAATTACCTGGTTGCTCAGCATTTACTGGGTTAAAACCTATCCTGAATATGATGGCTGGTACAACGCCAGCCTGCACGGAATCGGCGTAGTTCTGATCTCTGCTGCGGTTACTGCAATTTTCTCTGTCTGGCAAAGTTCACCGTGGTGGCTGATGTACCTGTTTTTACTGGTATGGGGCGCAGATAGTGGTGCATATTTTGTGGGTCGTAAATTCGGCAAGAAAAAGTTGGCGCCGAATGTTAGTCCCAACAAATCGGTAGAAGGGTTGTATGGCGGTATCGTTACCTCAATGCTGATTGTAACGGCAGTCGCCTTGCTTTATCTGGATATGACCTGGCCAGAACTAATTTTATTCCTGATTTTATCTGTCGTTACAGTATTTAGTTCGGTACTGGGTGACCTGTTTGAATCCATGATCAAACGTCGTGCCGGTATTAAGGATTCAGGTCGAATTTTGCCAGGACATGGCGGAGTACTGGATCGTATTGATTCTTTGCTTGCTGCAGCTCCAATCTTTGCAGCAGGTATGGCTGTTTTAAAACTTATTGGTGTAGATTTATAAATGTCACAAGCAGTTTGTATACTGGGTGCTACAGGTTCCATTGGTCAAAGTACTTTAAAAATCTTGCAGCGACATCCTGAAGCATACTCGGTTTTTGCTGTGACCGCGCAAAGTCGTATCGAGGAGCTGGTTGAAATTTGCCGGCAATACTGTCCTAAAGTGGTGGTAGTGCCGGCTGAAAAAGTAGATGAACTTTCAAAACTACTTCAGCAACACCATTTATCTGATATTGAAATTCTGCAAGATGAAGCCGGTTTAATCGCTGTGGCTGAACACGCGGATGTTGATATCGTTATGGCGGCAATTGTCGGTGCTGCAGGCTTGTTGCCGACATTGGCTGCAGTGAAAGCGGGTAAACGCGTACTGCTGGCCAATAAAGAAGCCTTGGTGATGTCAGGTGACATCATGATGCAGGCAGCGCGCGATCATGGGGCATTACTGCTTCCCGTGGATTCCGAACACAATGCGATTTTCCAATGTCTGCCACAGCATTATTTTGAAGCAGAGCGTCATGGCAAGCCCAAACTGGGTGTGTCCCAGATTCTACTGACCGCTTCAGGTGGCCCATTTCTGAACCACAGCATGCAGCAACTTGAAGAGGTCACACCTGCCCAAGCTTGCAAGCATCCTAACTGGTCCATGGGTCAAAAAATCTCAGTCGATTCTGCTACCTTAATGAATAAAGGTTTAGAATTGATCGAAGCCTGTCATTTGTTTGCGGTTCAAGAACAATTTGTTACAGTTGTTGTGCATCCACAGAGTATTATTCACTCCATGGTTCAATACGTTGATGGTTCGACTTTGGCGCAAATGGGTAATCCGGATATGGGCACGCCTATTGCACATGCATTGGCATGGCCTGAGCGTATCAGTACGCATGTGGCACCACTGGATCTGTTTATGCATTCACAACTTAATTTTCAAGAACCGGACATGCTCCGTTTCCCTGCATTAAAATTGGCTCGTCAGGCCATGCAGAGTGGCGGAATTGCACCTACGATTTTAAATGCGGCCAATGAAATTGCAGTTGCTGCATTTTTAAATCAACAGATCAGATTTACCCAAATTCCTCAGGTAGCTGAGCACGTCCTGAATCAGATGGACAATCAACCTGCACATGATCTGGAGGCTATCTTGCAAGCAGATCAAATGGCACGAGGTTTATCACAGCAATACGTTGTGAATAAAGGAAGTTAAGATATGAATGCCTTGTTTATGATTGCCGCTGCAATTCTCTTACTCGGTCCCTTAATTGCGATTCACGAGTTCGGTCACTATATTGTGGCGCGTAAACTGGGCGTTAAAGTATTGGTCTATTCGATTGGATTTGGGCCAACATTATTAAAATGGACCTCGAAAAAATCCGGAATTCAGTATCAGTTGTCTGCCTTACCTTTGGGTGGCTATGTCAAGATGCTGGATGAGCGTGAAGGTAATGTCGCTGAAGAGGACTTACCCAAAGCTTTCAATCGTCAGCATCCGTGGAAGCGGATTGCCATCGTGGCAGCGGGTCCATTCATCAACCTGATTTTTGCAGTTCTTCTATTTTGGGTGTTATTTTTACCAGCTCAAGAACAGCTCAATACCCGTGTGGGCAAAGTTTTACCAAATACGCCTGCTGCAACCGTACAAATGCAACCCGGCGACAAAATTGTAGCTGTGGATGGGACTCAGGTGGAAACTTGGGAAAAACTCAGTTATGCCTTAGTGGATCGTGTTGGTGAAACTGGCGTGGTTTCTATTCAGGCAGATCGTGCTGGTGAAAACAAACTGTTCCAGTTGCCGATTCAAAACTATTTAAAAGATCAAAGTCAATCGCCACTTGAAAGTTTGGGTTTCTTGCCTTATCGGCCAGAAATTCCGGCTGTAATTAGCAAACTGAGTGAAGATGGTGCAGCCATCCGTCAAGGTTTGAAAGAAGGTGACAAGATTCTGGCCATTGACGGCGTTCAGATGAAAGACTGGTTTGATGTGGTGCAGGTGGTACAGGCATCTCCAGAAAAATTACTGAAAATGGATGTACTACGCGAAAATCAGGTGGTTCAGCTGGAAGTCATGCCACAAGGTAAACGTGACAATATGGGCAATGTGACTGGTATGCTGGGCGTACAAAGCGATCCGGGTAAACTGAACATTCCTGCAGAATATAAACAGACCATTCATTACTCGCCAGGCGAAGCACTGGTAATGGCATTTGATAAAACAGCACATTTATCTTCGATGATTCTGAACTCGATTGTCAAAATGGTACGCGGTCTGATTGGTCTGGATAATTTATCAGGTCCAATTACCATTGCCAAAGTGGCAGGACAAAGCGCAGAAATGGGCTGGGAAACTTTTATTTCCTTTATGGCGCTAATGAGTGTAAGTTTAGGAATATTAAATCTACTACCCATTCCAATGCTTGATGGCGGACATCTGGTTTACTATTTTGTTGAATTAATTCGTGGTAAACCTGTTTCCGAACAAATACAATTGGTTGGACTAAAAATTGGTATGGTACTGCTCGGCAGTATGATGCTTCTGGCATTATTTAATGATTTTATGCGTTTATAACAACGTAAATGGAATAAATTAACAGCGGAAAAGACTGGCATGCAGCACACACATTTATTTATGCCTCTGGCACTCGTTAGTGCAATGGCAGTAGCACAACAAGTATATGCAGCAGATGAATTCATTGTACAAGATATAAAATTTGATGGATTAGTACGTTTAACTCCTGACAATGTGTATGGCCTAGTGCCGATTAACAGTGGTGATCGGGTCAATGATCCAGTCATTGCCAATGCAATTCGTAGCATGTATGCATCAGGCCTGTTTGATGACATTAAAGCCGTTCAGCAGGGCAATACCTTGGTTTTCCAAGTTGTTGAACGCCCGGTCATTTCGAAAATCGAATTGAAAGGCAATAAGCTGATTCCTAAGGAAGCACTTGAAGAAGGCCTGAAAAAAATGGGTCTGGCTGAAGGCGAAGTGCTGAAAAAATCAGCACTGCAAACTATTGAAACTGAACTTGAACAGCAATACATGCAGCAAGGTCGTTATGATGCCGATATTACGGTCACCACGACGCCTCGACCAAATAACCGTGTTGAATTGCTGATTGATTTTATTGAAGGTAAAGCGGCCAAAGTTTTCGATATCAATATTATCGGGAATACTGTATTTAAAGAGTCTGATATCAAGCAGGCTTTTGCCGTAAAAGAAAGTGGCTGGAGTTCGGTCATTTCCCGTAATGACCGTTATGCACGTGAAAAGATGGCGGCAAGCCTAGAAGCTTTGCGTGCCATGTATCTAAATCGCGGTTATATCAACTTTAATATTACCAATTCCAGCCTGAACTTGAGTGAAGATAAAAAGAATGTTTTCATCGAAGTGTCTGTGGATGAAGGCGAGCAATTTAAATTTGGTCAAACCAAATATTTAGGTGATGCACTTTATAAGACTGAAGAATTGCAGGCTTTACAAATTTTCAAAGAAGGCGAAATTTATTCGCAGGAAAAAGTTAACGCGGTTAAGCAGTTATTACAGCGTAAGTATGGTAACGCAGGTTATTACTATGCAGAAGTCAACATTGTTCCTCAAATTAACAACGAAACCAAACTGGTTGATCTAAATTATTATATTAATCCGGGGCAGCAAGTCACGGTACGACGTATTAATTTTACTGGTAATACTAAAACTGCGGATGAAGTACTACGTCGTGAAATGCGCCAAATGGAAGGTGCACTTGCAAGCAATGAAAAGATTGACCTGTCTAAGGTTCGTCTGGAGCGTACCGGGTTCTTTAAAACTGTCGATATCAAACCTGCACGTATTCCGGGTGCGCCAGATCAGGTGGACTTGAATGTTGCCGTTGAAGAGCAGCATTCAGGAACCAGTACTCTTGCAGTTGGTTTCTCGCAAAGCGGTGGTGTAACTTTCCAGGCAGGTTTAAGTCAAACCAACTTCATGGGTACAGGGAATAGTGTTTCAATCGATTTGTCGCGTTCTGAAACGCAAGATTACTATAACTTGAGCGTGATGGACCCGTACTTCACCATTGATGGTGTGCGTCGCGGCTATAACATGTATTACCGTAAAACCAAGCTTGATGATGACTATAACGTCAACAACTATGTGACGGATAGTTTTGGTGGTGGGATTAACTTTGGTTATCCAATTGATGAAAACCAAAGTGTTAGTTTGGGTCTGAATGTTGATCAGACGGATGTAACCACTGGTCCATATGTGTCGACTTATGTTGCTGATTATTTGGAACGTAATGGCGGAAAAGAAACAAAAAGTGGTGAGTATTGTCCTCAAGCATTAGTTCCAATTAAAGATTCTGCTGGGAATGTTACTGGTTACCAGCCTTGCCCTAATCCAGTTCCATATGGTCAAGAATTCCAGGGTGATTTTTTGACTTATAACCTTAATTTAGGTTGGTCTTATAATACCTTAAATAGACCGATGTTCCCGACAACGGGTATGTCACATCGTGTCAATGCTGAAATTGCCTTGCCAGGTAGTGATGTCGAGTATCAAAAAGTCACTTATGACGCTCAGGCATTTTTCCCATTAGGCAAAGATTTTGTCCTGCGCGGTTATGGTAAGTTGGGTTATGGTAATGACTTGCCATTCTACAAGAATTTCTATGCAGGTGGTTTTGGTTCGGTTCGTGGTTATGAAAATAGTACATTAGGTCCTAAATATCCAGGTGTATATTTCTCTGATACAGGTCAAACGGATCCTTCTCCTGAGGAAGTAGGTGGTAATGCACTAATTCAATTTGGTACCGAATTAGTGCTTCCAGTACCATTTAAAGGGGATTGGGCACGTCAGGTTCGTCCAGTCATCTTTGCTGAAGGTGCACAAGTGTTTGATACCCAATGTGATGTATCAAATGAAAATATTTTCGTTAATGGCACTTCAGTAAATGGAAAGCAGTACTGTAAAGATAACTTCGGTTTCGATGCAGATAATATGCGCTATAGCGTGGGTGCAGGTTTCACCTGGATCACTATGATTGGACCATTATCACTTAGCTATGCTTATCCGTTGAATAAAAAAGACGGTGATGATACTAAAAACATCCAGTTCGAAATTGGACGTACTTTCTAAAATCGTTTTGACCTAGAAACTAAATTTTGCTCATAAAGCCTGCAGGTTTTGTGAGCAAATTTTTTTGAATGAGTAATAATATGAAAAAAATGATTATGGCAATGAGCCTGGCTTTGGCAAGTGTTGCTCCTTTGACTCAAGCGGCTAGTATGGGGGTAATTGACTTGGAGCGTGTGGTTGAAGGTAGTACTTATCTGAAACAACAAAACACGATATTCCAGCAAAAAATTCAGCCACAAACCACTAAGATTGAGCAACTCAGCAAAGAGCTGGAAACTTTGCAGCAACGTGCTCAATCCAATACCAAGCTCAGTGAGACTGAAAAACAGAAAATGTCTGCGCAATATCAGGCTAAGTTGCAAGAATTGAATCAGTTACAGCAATCTGTACAGACGAATGTCCAAAGCTCGATTCAGCAGATCCGAATTGTATTTGATGCACGGGTAAAGCAAATTGCTGAACAATTGCGTAGAGAAAACAACCTGGATGTGGTTTTAAATAAAAATTCAGCGCTTGCTTATGATGCTAAATATGATTTAACTGATAAAATGATTCAAAAGGTTAATGCAATTAAATAATCAATGAATCATCAAAAGCTTCAGTTAGCTGATCTCGCTCGCCTGGTTCAGGGCGAGTGCATAGGTCAGACAGATTTACGTTTGAGTGCTTTGGCCAGTCTTGAACAGGCAACCTCACAAGATCTTGCATTTGTGAATGCCGATAAATATGTAGAGCAGGCCAATCAAAGTCAGGCAGGTGCTTTAATTGTCACGGCTGAACTAAAACAACAGATAACTTCACATCAAAACTTTATTGTTGTGGCAAATCCCTATCTGGCTTTTGCGATTCTGACGCATGTCTTTGAGAGAAAACATCGCCAGCGCGGCATTGAAAGTACTGCTCAAATTCACCCGTCGGCAATGATCGCGGACGATGCTTATATTGGTCATTATGTGGTGATTGGTGAGCATTGTGTCGTGGGTGCGAATACGATTGTTCAGGCGCATGTGCAGATCGATGATGATGTCGAAATCGGTCAGGACTGTTTTATTGACTCACATGTGACCCTCACCGGCGCAGCAAAAATTGGTAATCGGGTGCGTATTCATGCCAATAGCGTGATTGGCAGCGAAGGGTTTGGTTTTGCACCTTATCAAGGTAAATGGCACCGTATTGCGCAATTAGGTTCTGTACGCATTGAGGATGATGTGCGTATTGGGTCAAATTGTAGCGTAGACCGTGGTGCGCTGGATGATACGATTTTGCAACAGGGTGTTATCATTGATAATCTTGTGCAAATCGCGCATAACGTTAAAATTGGTGCACATACCGCCATTGCTGCAAAAACTGCCGTTGCAGGAAGTGTTTCAATTGGCAAAAACTGTATCATTGGTGGTGCCTCTGCGATTTCTGGACACTTGAATATTGCCGATAATGTGACGTTGACGGGAATGTCAATGGTGACAAATAATATTTCTGAAGCTGGAAAATATTCATCCGGGATTGGTCTGTTTGAAAACCAGAAATGGAAACGTACCGTGGTTCGCCTCAGACAATTAGCAGATGTGCCATTGACCCAGGTGATCAAACGACTAGATCATATGCAATCTCAGATTGAGTCCATTGAATCAACATTTAAGTTGCGTAAATAATTATGATGACAGAGTCGAATTTGCCTACATTCACGAAGCCTGAATTGCCAATGAATATTCAAAAGATTCGTGAATATTTGCCCCATCGCTATCCATTTTTATTGGTTGATCGCGTCGTCGAAATTACCGATAATGGCATTGTTGGTTATAAAAACGTCTCAATTAATGAAGAGTTTTTACAAGGCCATTTTCCGAATTATCCAATTATGCCAGGTGTACTGATTGTTGAGGCACTGGCACAAATCTCTGGAATTCTGGGTTTTGTGATGAATAACGAAGTACCAAGTGAAGGTTCTTTGTTCCTGTTTGCCGGTGCGGAAAAAGTTAGATTTAAAAAACAGGTGGTTGCAGGTGACCAATTGGTTTTAAAATCTGAATTAGTGATGCAAAAGCGGGGCATTTACAAATATAATTGTATTGCCACTGTAGATGGCGTCGTCGCAACAACCGCGGAAATTATGGTTTCGCATCAAAAAGTCGAGCAGGCATGAGCAATAATCCCCTTATTCATCCAACTGCCATTACTGACCCATCAGCAGTCATTGCTGCTGATGTAGAAATTGGCCCATATTGTATTATCGGGCCAAATGTCACTATTGGTGCGGGTAGCAAACTTCATTCACACGTGGTGGTGGGTGGCTATACGCGTATAGGTGAATATAATGAAATTTTCCAGTTCGCCAGTGTAGGTGAGGTGTGTCAGGATCTTAAGTATGCCGGTGAAGAAACCTGGCTTGAGATTGGCGATCACAACAAGATTCGTGAGCATTGCAGTCTGCATCGTGGCACGGTTCAGGACCAGAGCCTGACCAAGATCGGTAGTCATAACCTGCTCATGGTGAATACGCATATTGCACATGACTGTATGGTCGGAGATTATAATATCTTTGCTAATAACGTCGGTGTGGCTGGACATGTCCATGTCGGGGACTACGTCGTCATTGGCGGAAACTCGGGCATTCATCAGTTCTGTAAGATTGATTCTTATAGCATGATTGGTGGGGCATCACTGATTCTGAAAGATGTACCGGCCTATGTAATGGTTTCAGGTAATCCTGCGCATGCATTTGCTATGAACATTGAAGGTATGCGTCGTAAAGGCTGGTCAAAGACCGTAATCAGCGGTTTACGTGATGCCTTTAAACTGATTTATAAATCAGGTTTAACGACTCAGGAAGCAATCGAGCAGATCCGTACAGGAATTTTGCCGGAAGTGGCTGAAGTACAACGTCTAATTGACTCTCTTGAACAGTCGAAGCGCGGCATTGTGCGCTAAATGTTTGAGGTAATAAAAAAGACACCTGAAGGTGTCTTTTTTATTTTGGGAATTTCTATTTTACTTAAGAAATTTAATTTCCTCAGCTTTCGGATAATTCTTCAGTAGCTTTGTTTTATATTGTGAAGCAAGCGTAGCATTCTTTTCGACATCTTTGCTGATGTTATAAAGCTGATACAGGGCAGTGGATGCTTTCGCGGAATTTGGGTAACGGTCAACGACAATCAGATAATTACGTTTCGCTTCAGCAAATTTTGGTGGGTTAATCGCCAGATTGAATTCCGCTAACCAGAAATAAGCATTGCTGATATAAACGCTATTCGGATTGTTTTTAATAAAGTTTTGCATCGGGGCAATGGCTTTGGCTGCACCGCCATTTTTATAAGCATCTAAAGCCACGGTATAAGCTGCTTTTTCAAGATCAGCAGGTTGCTGTCCGCTGCTTGCTGTATTGACCTTATTTGTGTTTAGGCTGGGTGCAGTATCCTGTGGGTTTTCCTCCGTTGGATTGTCCTCAGCAGGTTCAATTTTTTGTTGCAATAGTTCAAGGCGCTGATCAAGATCGGCATAACGATTGGTCAGTTCATTCTTGAGCCGTTCAATCTCATTTTCCTGTTCTTCCATTTTACCGCGCAAAATCCGCAGGTCATTTTCGAGTTGCTGGTTCTTTTGCATGATTTGCCAGCTGGTATTGGTTTGAACTGCTGGAGTTGCACCAGCCGCAATTGCTGCTGGGGTATTTACTGTGGTTTGATTCGTAGCTTGACTCAAGCCACGCGATTCAATCGGAATATTGGCAAATAGAGGCGTGGTAAAGAGTGCTGTCACTGCACACAATACGGTCTTTTTAAACATCATAAAATTTCCATAATTCTTTGTGAGATGCGGATCCGCTGCTCATCTTTTCAAAGTAGATCATTCATATACATTGCACACATTAAAAACGGCATTTTTAGAAAATGCAACAAGGTTTTACAAAGATCATGTGAATCTGAGTGTTGATGGATTGATTGTGAAGATCCCTTAAAAATCAGCAGAAATATCAATATTGTTTTTAAAATAATCAAACGGATAGCTTGAAGGATGATTTTAGGAAACAAGGCTTGCAACTTGATTAAAAATCTCTATACTCTGTTTTTGTAATGGTAGCCCTGCTGGTTACTTCGCAATTGTACTCTATGAACCCCGCCAGGACCGGAAGGTAGCAACGGTAATAGAACTATGATGTGCCGGAGCTTTGCTGGTAGGGTTGCCACCATATTCTTATTATTATAATAACAATGCAAATTCGCAGTTTTCTATTCTCAAATATTATTCCTTTTTCAATGTCGTCAAATAGCGCTATCTTATTATTTTAATGATTAAATCATCATTATCTTTTGCCGTGCTTTATTTTATTTTGCAGCTAATATTGAATTAAATATCCAATATGTTTATACGTGTATTAAGGCTTTCAAAGAATATAAGACTTAGTCTTGTGCTTTACGGTTAATCGCCTTGATAATCGCATCCATTTCAAAACCACGATACATTAAAAAACGGATCTGTTTGGCTTTGAGCTTGGGGTCTTTAGTAACTTCAGTCCCATATTTTTTGACTTTTAGTTCATAGGCTTGCTGCACCCAATCAGTTTCCTTGAGTTCTTCTGAAATCAGGGCAGCATCAATCTTTTTGCTCTTGAGTTTCATTTTAATTTGATTGGGACCTTTACCTTTACGCTTTTGACTCGACAACATGGTTTCCGCCACGCGCTGATCACTTTGATAGTTCTCACGGGACAGTTCTTCAACCAGGTTAATAACTTCATCACGATGCTCTGCATAGAGGGCTAGTTTCTCTATCAGTTCGGCTTTGGAATATTCCTTGCGCGTCAGTACGGCAAAGGCATAAGAACGTAAGCGTGAGCCTGTCAGTCCCGGTTTTTTCTCATCCTGAGTTGGGGTAGAGGAAAATAAACGTTCTTCGGGATCAAATTCAGGAGCGTCTTGGATCGCAGTTTTTGCAGGTTGAGCTTGATCTTCAGCATCACTAAATTGCTGTTTTAAAGTTTCATAATCGAGCAGTTTGCTGAATTTCACGTCTGACATGATTCTCTCGGATGTTACGTTCCCTATATAATAACAAAACGCCCCGGAGGGCGCTGTGTCTTGACGTTTAAAGATGACGCATCTAATAAGATCATGCATCTAAAAAGTCAGGTTCTTCCTTGCTATCGTCTTCTTCAACAACCACTGCTTTAGTCAGAAGCTGGTCGCGAATCAGTTTTTCAATCGTCTGAGCCATTTCTTTATGCTCTTCCAGATAACGGATGGTGTTGTTCTTACCTTGGCCAATTTTGTCGCCTTGATAAGAATACCACGCACCAGCTTTCTGCACGATTTCTTGCTGTACAGCAAGGTCGATCAATTCACCTAGATGGTTAACACCTTTGCCATAAAGAATCTGGAATAAAGCTTCTTTAAACGGAGGTGCCATTTTGTTTTTCACGACTTTGACTTTGGTTTCAGAACCAACAATCTCGTCACCTTCCTTCACTTGTCCAATACGACGAATATCCAGACGTACAGATGCATAGAATTTCAGTGCATTACCACCAGTCGTGGTTTCCGGGCTACCAAACATGACACCAATCTTCATACGAATCTGGTTAATGAAGATCACCATACAGTTTGAGCGTTTGGCATTACCAGTAATTTTACGCAGTGCCTGGCTCATCAAACGGGCTTGCAGACCCATATGCGAGTCACCCATTTCGCCTTCAATTTCAGCACGTGGTGTCAATGCAGCAACAGAATCGACAACGATCATGTCGATCGCGCCAGAACGTACCAGCATGTCTGCAATTTCAAGTGCCTGTTCACCGTGATCCGGTTGCGATACCAGCAAATTGTCGATATCTACGCCCAGTTTGCGTGCATATTGAGGATCAAGTGCGTGTTCCGCATCGATGAATGCACACGTACCGCCTGCTTTCTGACACTCTGCAATTGCTTGCAGGGTCATTGTGGTTTTACCTGAAGATTCAGGACCATAGATCTCGACGATACGACCTTTAGGTAAACCACCAATACCGAGCGCGATATCCAGCGTTAAAGAACCTGTAGACACAGCTTCAACTGCCTGAACGGTATTGTCACCAAGACGCATAACTGTATTTTTACCAAACTGTTTTTCAATCTGGCTTAAGGCAGCGTTGAGCGCCTTGTTTTTATTCTCATCCATCTTACAACCTCAATACGATGTCACTAAGTTAGTACTCAAGTGGATGTCTTAAATTAGAGCTTTGTTCCACAGGTGTATAGTGACAGAATTTTCCCTAGTGTTCTATAAAAGTCAGCGCATGTACGACATATTCTGACGCTTAAATTTATTCGTCATTATAGGACCATGACTGATCGAAATTCTGACTATTTTCATTTTTAAATCTACTGATGTCACGACGATCTTTCTTGCTTGGACGATGGTCGGGACGAGCTAGATTATGCAACTTTCTTTGTGACGTAATCAATTCCCGGCGCGCAATACTGACTTCGGTCTCTTCATACAGTTTTTGTGCCACGGGTGCAGGTCCACGAACATCAGAAAGTTCCTTAACCAGCACGGTTTTTTTGTCGATGCCTTGCTGAATCGTCAGTTCCATACCGACACGGACTTCGCGTGATACCTTGACACGTTCACCATTGTGATGGACTTTGCCACCTTCAATTGCATGTTTGGCAATCGATCGGGTTTTAAAAAACCGTGCTGCCCACAGCCATTTGTCTATACGCATGCCTACCGCATCTTCGGGTAAAGACGATTTACGCATATTTTTTTTCTACCTCAGCCTGATTTAAATGAGTGATTAAATCTGTTAATTGGTGCAGCATCGGGTAATTACAAGTCTGGCGTGCTACTTTGGCTGAAGAGGGCTGCTGGATGCTCAACAGATTCTGAATGCCATAGGCTTGAGCGCCATTCAGGACTTTTTCGGTATCATCAATAAAATAAGCATGCGTAGGATCAAATGGATGCAATGCATTTAGGCCTTGCCAGAATTCGATAAATTCTTTGGCGTGTCCGATGGTTTCTGAGCTGACGATGACATCGAAATAATCTCTTAAATTCAAGTGATCCAGTTTAAAGGCTAGACCTGCGCAGTCAGCATTGGTGGCCAGCCAGATTGGATAGCCATTATTTTTAAGATAATCGAGTAATTCAAGACAATGAGGGCGCAAGGCGACTTTATCTTTATGTTCAATTTGCATCGCCAGAACATCGACTTCGACTTTAGCCGTCCAGAAGCGTGAAGAGTACCAGTTTAAGGTATGATTATGTTCCTGATAGAATGCATAGAGTGTCGCCTGGCTGTGTTCCAGGCTACAGCCATGTGTGGCAGCATAACGCACAGGCAATAACTCGTTCCAGATGAAATCGTCGTAGGCAAGATCAAGTAAAGTGCCATCCATATCGAAAATTATGGTAGGTTTTTCAGAGCATTTTGACATATTTAGGTTTTCTATGTTTAAAGCAACAGCAGCACCACAAGATCCAATGATTTTGCAGTTTGTGCCCATTTTGACACAAGCCTGTGAAATTTTGCGAGAAGAATATCAGCGTTATTGTTCTGGTGCGGCTTTTGATGTCATCAAAAAAAATGATAATTCTCCGGTGACTCAGGCAGATTTTCGGGTCAATACTTATCTGACCCAGGCTTTGGCAGAGATTTCCAGCTTGCCTTTACTGTCTGAAGAAGGACAGGAACATGAACGCCGCTCATGGTCAGAATTCTGGTTACTGGATCCGCTAGATGGTACCAAGGAATTTCTGCACCAGCGCCCCGAATTTACCATTAATTTGAGTCTGGTCAGAGGCAGTTTGACCACTTTTGCCATATTGGCGGTTCCGGAGCAGCAACTGATTTATTTCTGTCCTGAGCAGGGCTTGCCTTATAAATATGATATCCAAAAGATGACATGGTTTGCTTATGAAATGCTTGAAACTACTAAAATGATTGCTGTGGGATTGAGCCAAAGTAGCCAGCAGAAACCGAAATATACCGAGTATTTGCAAAGTCTGGCTAAGCTCACTGACTACACCGAATTTAAAGCGGGCAGCGCTTATAAATTTTGCATGATGCTGGAAGATCAGGTGGATATCTATCCACGTTTTCATCCGACCTCGGAATGGGATACCAGCGCTGGTCAATGTATGCTCGAACGGATTGGTGGTGGTCTGGTCGATTTAGAAGGCCGTCCATTTATTTATAATCATCGGGATACTTTGCTGAATGGCGGATTCATTGCTTATAAGAATAATGATATGAAAATTATTGCATTGCAGGCGGTTTCTGACATGCAGGCCGAGCATTGAGCAAAATTCTGAGCGTGTTATAGTGGTGCTTAACCTATTACCAATCCAGAGTTGGCTGTAACGTGTCCCTGAAACTGCTTCCACCGAGTATGTTGAGTGCAATTGATTTATTGCCCGATGTACAAACGCCTGTCACCTTATTCACACGGCATTCGATTCGTGAGGAGGTTCCGGGGCAGGGTTTGGCAGGCTATGATCTGCAACTGACCAATCAGGGGCGGGATCTGGCGCAGGAATGGGGTGCTTATCTGGCTGATCAAACCGATCGTGTGATTCATCACTGTATTTCAAGTCCGATTCAGCGTTGTATTGATACCGCTGCATTGATGATTGAGGGGGCAGATGCGGTTACCCCTGAGCAGAATACCCATCGTATTGAAATTATTGAACAGGGACTTCTAGTGGAGCCTGGCAGCTTTGTGCTGGATATTCAAAAAGCAGGGCCTTATTTTGCCAAGCAAGGTGCGCTCGGTTTTATTAACAGTTTTGTCAATAATGCCTTGCCGGGGATGAAACAGCCGATTCATGGCGTAGTGGATGTACTAGAACTGATTTACAACACCCATCCACAAAATAAATATGGGCTAAGTTTGGCCGTTAGTCACGACACCATTTTGGCAGCGATGATTGCAGTGATGTCAGGGCGTCAGGATGTCAGTCGGGAAGACTGGCCAAAAATGATGGAAGGTCTGTTTGTCTGGTTTGAAGGTGATGTATTCCTGGAATCCAAACTGAAATGGATCTGGCGCGGACAGGTACACGAACTGGATATTGCTGATTTTAAACGTTCCCAACTTTCTTAAATCAAGTTGATCTATTCAAAACTCAATTGTTCGAAGCAATTGAGTTTTTTTATTGGGGAGTTAAAAATTATAAAAAGGATGTGGCCTTTCATATTGATCATTCAATAAAAGTCAGGCTAAAACGATAAAAATAAATTCTAAACTGCTTCTTTTACATTTATAGGGTGAAAATTCAATAATGTAAGTATAAAAATTATCTATGCTTAATAAATATAGAAATATTCATCTTGAGGAAAAACTATGAAAATTATCACAATTTTTAGCCTGATCGCGATTCTGGGTTTAACCGCATGTCAAAAGCGGGACACTGACAATACGAAACAGGATAAAACCACTTCGCCATCTTCTATGGATAAAGATCAATAATCTAAAAAGGGGGGCGAATCAGTTTTTTATCTCATCGTATCGGCTAGATGAGGGGCATCTAAACGGATTGTTTTTCTGATTTCTTGAAATTTCAGGCACAAAAAAAGCCCTAAAAAAGGGCTTTTTTCATTTGCGATTAGTTAGAAGCTAATGCTTTAACTTGCGCGTTCAAGCGGCTCTTATGACGAGCTGCTTTGTTTTTATGGATGATGCCTTTGTCAGCCATACGGTCGATTACTGGAACAAGCGATTTGTACGCTTCAGTAGCAACTGCATAGTCATTAGTGCTGATAGCAGCTAATGTGCGTTTAAGATAGGTACGAACCATAGAACGCAAGCTTGCGTTGTGTTTGCGTGCTTTAACGTTTTGACGAGCACGTTTTTTAGCTTGAGCAGAGTTTGCCACTCGTGCACTCCTTGAAATAGATTGGTCTGGGCGGGCTGAAACTCAACTGAAAACCAACATCAGAGGAATTATCACCAGCCCGTAAACAAGTGCCATATTTTGATTAAACTAAGCACCGAAGTCAAGTCTTGACATGCTTTGACAACATTTTAGATGCAGAAAAATTCTAAAGAAAACGTTAGATTAGTATTCCACCTAGGAGATCGTATAAAAAATGACTAAATCACTGACTCATCCCATCGTGATAGGTGCCACCGGCTTGGTGGGAAAACAACTGATAAAACGTTTGCAAGATGAGCCGACTTGCCAGCAGATTACTGCAGTGGTCAGAAAACATCAAAATGATCTGGATGCTTTGGATAAAGTTCAACAACTGGTACTGGAAGATTTCCTGATGTTAAATGATCAGGATGTCAGCAAGCATAGCCATGGTTTTAGCTGCCTGGGCAGCACCATGAAAAAAGCCGGATCCAAACAGGCATTTTATAGTATTGACTATACCATAAATGCTCACTTTGCAGAGCTATTACAACAAACTTCAGCCCATTACCTGTTGCTGAGTGCAATGGGTGCCGATCCACAATCTCATTTTTACTATAATCGGGTCAAAGGTGAGCTGGAAGAATATGTACAAACATTGACTCTGGACAGAATCAGCCTGATTCGACCTTCATTGCTCATTGGTGAACGTCCAGAGCAGCGTTTTTTGGAAGATATCGCGCAGCAGGTTTACCACAAAGTATCGCGTTTTATTCCGGATAGTTTTGCGTATAAGCCAGTGACAGCCGAGCAGGTGGCTCATACTATGGTCGAGGCCGCGCTAACTCAGACGGTAAAATTTGAAATTTATGATAATTTACGCATACAAAAAATGAAATGAGGGGAAAACACCGTGTCTACAGCAGCATTTGTTACCTGTGACTTGTTAGATGATCATCCAGAATTAGAGCTTCAGGTGGTGACACCTTGCCTGGACGGTAAATTTTTTAAGAGTTATGGGGCGCGCAAAACCTTTGGCGGTCAGATTGTGACAGTAAAATGTTTTGAAGATAACTCGCGGGTGAAAGAGTTGTTGGCCACAGATGGAACAGGCAAGGTCCTGGTGGTGGATGGTGGTGCCTCCATGCGCTGTGCCTTGATGGGTGACCTGATTGCCGAATCAGCGGTAAAAAATCACTGGAATGGCGTCATTATTTACGGTTGTGTCCGTGATGTGGATGCGATTGCTGAACTTGATCTGGGAGTGCATGCATTGGCGGCTATTCCACAGAAGAGCAACCGTAAAGGCGTGGGTGAGGTCGATATCGCTCTCTGTTTTGGTGGGGTCACATTTAACTCTGGCGATTATGTCTATGCGGACAATAATGGTATTGTGGTGTCCAAAATAGCCTTAGTGGCTTAATCGGCCAGAATCTGCATTTCTGCATGAAAGAATAACAACAAAACTGATCTATACCCTGAAAGACAGGATGTTTACATTCTGTCTTTCAGTTTAATAAAACAAAAAACAGGAAAATAGTATGTTGGGTCATCAAATTAAAGTTGTACAAGCTTTGGCCTCTTCAATCGCTGAAGGTGGACGTGGGATGGTGGGTACACCGTTTCCAAATCAGCCTGAAAAAGCCTTGAAGCTCTATGAATACGAGGGTTCACCATTTTGTCGTCGGGTGCGTGAAGTCATGACCTTACTCAATCTGGATTATGAAGTTTATCCATGTCCACGAGGGGGTACTCATTTCCGTCCTGAGGTGCAGCAATTGGGTGGAAAACTGCAATTTCCTTTTTTAGTTGATGAAAATACCGGTGATCGACTCTATGAGTCTCAGGATATTATCGATCATCTGTTCAAGCATTATGGCAAAACCGGCAAAACTCCCAAGAAATATGCTCACTATCCTAAAATTCCAGTGGCTGCAATTGCGGGAACCGTCCTCAATGGTTTACGCGGCGGAATGGTGAATCCCAAGATTAAGGATCGGCCAACACCTGAACTGTTATTAGAATTATGGGGCTTTGAGGCCAGTCCTTATACCCGAATTGTACGCGCCGTTTTGAGTGAACTGGAAGTGCCGTTTGTTTTTCATAATGTCGCTAAAGAGCGCTGGCAAGATTATGGACCGGCCAAATTGCGTTTAAAACCGGGAAAATATGAACCACTACCAGGCGGTAAGCGTGAACATTTGTTTGAAATGATGGGAAATAATATTCAGCTGCCTTATCTGGTCGATCCAAATACAGGGGTGAGCATGTTTGAATCGGCTGAGATTGTGAAATATTTAAAACAGCAATACGGTACTGCTTAAAGTAGGAAGCTTGTGTAACTTCAAAGATTTTCTATCTAGAACTGCCATCTGCTAAACAGATGGCATTTTTTATGTCTATGATATGGAAAACGGGCGTAAGCGTTTCTCGCTGCTTAAAACTTCAGATAATAAAAAATAAATAAATCATGATTTTTAGTGTGATTTTGTTTATATTTTAATCTTAAAGGGGATATATAAAAATAAATATAAGGGGCGTGCTTATGACAGCACCAGAGGCAGTCTTGCCAGTACCTGTATTAATCGTTGAAGATGAATATGTTATTCAGCGCCGTTTAAAAATTATATTAACCAATCTGGGGTATAACGAAGACGTTCTGCTATTTGCCAATACGGTGAAACAAGCATATGCCGTTTTGCAGCAACAGCCGATTACACTGGCCTTAGTAGATTTGGGTTTACCGGATGGAAGTGGGATTTCAATTATTGAAAAAATCCGCGAACAGGACGCACAAGCGTTGATTCTGGTGGTGTCTGCCTGGAGTACCCAAGATAGCCTGTTTAGCGCAATTCAGGCCGGTGCAACCGGTTATGTGCTGAAAGAACGGGATGATGTGGAAGTCGCCTTGGCTATTCGCAGTATTTTGCGTGGCGGTGCACCGATTGATCCCTTTGTTGCCCGTGAAATTTTAAAACAGATTTCTATTCCTGCCATTTCAGCAACAGTAGAGCAGAACAGGCCAGCTGCGGATCAGGAAACGCTCACACAGCGGGAGCAGGAAATCCTGTCCTTGGTTGCGCAAGGTCTGAGTAATCGTGAAATTGCCGAGCAGCTCTGTGTATCACGCTATACCGTCGAAAGTCATATCAAGCATATTTACCGCAAACTCTCGGTCAGTAAACGTACCAAGGCGGTCAGTACCGCACGGCATCTGGGAATTCTGTAATGTCATCTGCCTGTTCCAGAAGTAGCAAACGGCAGCGACTGAAATGGATCGGTGTTTTTGTCCTGTGTAGCTGGCTCTGTCTGTTCTGTAGGATGAGTCAGGCGCAAAGCCATTTTCAGATTAATGATCTTTGTCAGGTGAAGATCGACTATATTCAGAAGGTTCAGGTTCAGGGTGCTACCGAGATGCCGACATCGGGCTGGCAAAGCGTACGTTTGCCGGATAACTGGCAGAATAACTGGAAGAATTATCATGGGGGTGCCTGGTACAAGATTGTCTGGCGTTGGTCATGTCAGGACAACATCCGCCTTGCAGAACCGGTTGCCTTTTCTATTGATTATATTAATTCGGCAGGTGCCGTGTTCCTGAATGGTGACTTGCTTTGGTCTGACCGGAACTTGCAAGAGCCCTTGTCGAAAAGCTGGAATATGCCGCGTTACTGGGTTTTCCCGATTAGCGGTTTGCGTAAAGACAGTAATGAAATCCTGATTTATGTAAATGGCTACAGTTTCCAAAGCGCGGGCCTGGGCAATATTCAGTTTAATAATGTGTTGGTGAATAGCCAGCAGTATTTGGAAAAAATCTGGGATCGCCGTACCGTATTCCAGATCAATATGATTTTCTCTGCCACGATTGGGCTGATCTGTTTGATTATCTGGTTATTCCGGCGTTCAGAAACCACTTTTGGCTGGCTGGCACTCAGTTCACTGTTGTGGATTCTGTTTATTTCCAATGTCTTGACTACAGAAAATTTTCCATTTCACTCCACGATTTCGGCAGCTAAAGCCAATATGCTTTTTTTCATTGCCTATATCCATTGTTTTTGTCTGTATCTGATCCGCTTTGTAAAACAGAAATTTAAGCAGTTGGAGCGAGGATTTATTCTGGTCAGCGTTCTGTCCAGCCTACTGGTGATGATCAGTCCCTTGAATTATCTGGAGCAGGTGCTAGGTGGAGTGTTTATCTTCTATGTATTGCTCTTTGTTAGTTGTACTGTGTATATCAGCTATCAGGCCATCAAAACCCGAAATGGAGAATATCTCTTCCTGACGTTGTGTCTTTGGGGGATTCTGCTGTGTGTAGTCATTGACCTGATCATGTTGAACCAAACCACGGTCAATGAGTTTTCACCTTTATCTCCCTATACCTCACCAATTATTACCTTGTTTGTCGTGCTGATTATGGGCACACGCCTGAATCGTAATGTCAGGAAAATCGAAAAATTTAATACCCAGTTAGAACGTAAAGTCCAGCAGGTCAGTGCTGACCTGAATAAAAGCCTGAGCGATAAACATCAATTGGAGCTGACCAATGTTCGTCTGCAAGAGCGGATTAATCTGTCACATGAACTGCATGACGGGTTGGGAGGGTCTATTGTCCGTTCCATGATTCTGGTGGATCAAAGTAGCGAAACAGTTTCTAAACAGCAGTTTCTTTCCATGCTGAAACTGCTCAGAGATGATCTCAGGCAAATCATTGACAGTGGTTCATCTATTGAAAATAAAGTCCCACAAACGCCGGTACTCTGGATCGCACCGGTACGTTATCGTTTTACCCA
Source organism: Acinetobacter sp. YH16052 (assembly GCF_013417155.1). Lineage (GTDB taxonomy): Bacteria > Pseudomonadota > Gammaproteobacteria > Pseudomonadales > Moraxellaceae > Acinetobacter. Next base: position 103,053 of record NZ_VPEO01000011.1, read on the forward strand.
GCTGATGGAAGAAATGGGGATTGTAGTTGAATGGTCATTTCCAAAAGTCTGGCAGCGTGAACCGACGGCATTACAGTGTTTGACCTTGATCCGAGTAGTCGAAGAAAGTCTGACCAATATCATTAAGCATAGTCAGGCCAGTCAGGTAAAAGTCAGTCTGGAATATTCCCAGCCACATCAGCTTACTTTAAGCATTCAGGATAATGGCATCGGTTTCGATGCTGACATGGTGCAAAAAAATGGTCTGAGTATTGGAATGCGCAGCATGAAAATGCGGGTTGAGCGCATGGGAGGATTGTTCCAGATTGAATCTGAACAAGGAGATACGCTGATTCGTGTTGTATTAGAGCTGTATCAGCCTTAATTAGTTAGAATTCTAGACTCTAAAAATAAAAAAAGAGGATCATGTGATCCTCTTAAAATTATTGCCTAAATAGAACCGTGGAAAGATTACTTGTCTTCTGGCGGTGGAACCAGCATCAACACGGCTTCATTTAATAATGCAGCAACATCTTCCAGAATTTCTTCATCAGCGAAGTCTTCACCGAATAACAGCGTTTCACCATCTGCAAGCTGTTTGAGTTTTGCGGTAAATGTCTCAGAGATGCACACACCCTCACCATTTGCCCAGAACAGAACGTCGCCGTCCGTTTCAGTATAAAGCAGGCGTGACGCAGGTTCGAGCATCAGGCTATAGCCCTGATCGAGTGCTTCTTCCAGATCACCTGTACCGATTTCTTCTGCTTCAGGCAGGTTTTCAGGATATTTAGGTTCGGACATCAAGCTCATGATGGCATCTTCGAGAACATTGGAATTATGCAGTTGCTGCATGATGTGTTCTTTCAGATATTCCAGCTCATTGCTGCTCACTTCACCGATAGCACCGACTTGATCACGGATGATATCCAGCAATGGGTTACGCAGCGTTTCATTTTCAGAGAATTTATCCCCGACACGATCCATCATGTCACTGATATTTGGCATGCGGAAACCGAATGAATAAGTCAGGCAGTCATCTTCAGCCACGCCGTAATGAGCCAGACCAGGCGGCACATAGAGCAAGTCGCCAGGTGCCAGCACTTCATCAAAGTTCACTTCTATTTCAGGCAATAATTTAAGCGGTTGACCCGGAACAAATGGAGTTTCGGTATCACACATTTGCCCAAGCTGCCAGCGACGATGGCCATAGCCTTGTACCAGAAACACATCATAGAAATCGAAATGCTTGCCGACTGAACCGCCTTGCGGTGCATAAGACACCATGATGTCATCGCGACGCCATTGTGGAATAAACGGGAATTTTTTCCAAAGTGCCGACAGGTCAAATGAATAGTGATCTACGGCCTGAACCAAAAGCGTCCAGAGCTTGGGCATTTTCTGGAAATCTGCTTTGAGCAAAGGTGAAGATTTCACGCTCCATTGATTCGGATCACGATCTTTCTGCTTGATGAGACGGGCAGTGACATGTTCTTCAAGCGCAAGTTCCATCACATCATTGGGTTCAAGCAAACTGGCGATTTCAGGCATTGCATTACGCACCAGTAAAGGTTTCTTTTGCCAGTATTCGCTAAGGAATTGTTCAGCGGTAATACCGCCTAGTACGTCTAAAGGTTGAGACATAGAGTAAAGCCTGAATTTAAAGGGAGAGATTAAGGAACCAAAATTTTTAATTCACGAAGAATATGACAGAGCTTGATCATTGGCATGCCCATCAGCGTGGTCTGATCTTGTCCGATCATTTCTTCAAACAAGCTGATACCGAGGCTTTCACATTTGAAACTGCCTGCACAATGCAAAGGTTGTTCAATTTCGACATAACGCTCGATTTCGACCTGAGACAGTTTGCGGAACTTGACTTTATAGTGTTCAACCAGACTTTGTTCAAAACCGGTCGATAGCTGCTGCACACTGAGCGCAGTACTAAAATAGACAATCTTGTCCGAGTTGGCTTGTAGCTGGCGAATGGCCTTTTCAGTCGTTAACGGTTTACCAATAAAAATATCCGGCGCACCTTCACGCCATGCCACCTGATCTGAGCCGATCACAATCGCTTCTGGATTTTGTTCAGCAATATATCTGGTTTTCTCAAAAGCCAGTCGTTGTGCCAGATCATCTGCGTGATTTTCCCCGCGAGGAGATTCATCAATATCCGGTACCATGGAAATATAATTAATATGCAGACGATCCATCAGCGCTTTGCGGGTTTGACTGGACGATGCCAAGATAATCTGTGCAGAATTCATTAGACAGCATATTCCTCAAGAATATTTAACGGTACATATGCCAGAACAGCTTTGTGACAAGCTTGTAGCTTGATCGGTGGAGCTTGACCCGCTTCATAGGCTTCGACCCAGCGCGTTACGCAGATACACCAGAAATCGCCAGGTTGCAGGCCCGGGAAATCCAGTTCGGGCAAAGGCGTAATCAGGTCATTACCGACTTTTTGAGAAAAATTCAGAAATTCTGAGGTCATTTGCGCGCAAACCGTATGCTGGCCCAGATCGGTGGTCGCAGTATGGCAAAAGCCATTGCGGAAATATCCGGTAATCGGATCGAAGCAACAGCTGGACAAAGGCTCACCTAACACGTTCAAACGGTTAAGATTTGGATCAGGATGTATCGACATAGGGACTGAATCTAAAAGAGGCTTTTTTCTATCATAACAAAACTTTGGCATTCATAATGTTTTCTGCAAAAGATGCTAACCTTTTTCTGCATAATCATTTAAAATCGCCTGGTTTTAATATCTATAAAGTGAGCTCTACATGAACTTTCAGCGTATGACTGACCTCGATTTAGCAGGTAAACGTGTTCTGATCCGTGAAGATTTAAACGTTCCTGTTAAAAATGGTGTGATCACCAGCGATGCGCGTCTTCGTGCAGCATTGCCAACGATTAAAGCAGCACTAGAAAAAGGCGCTGCAGTCATGGTGTATTCTCATCTGGGTCGTCCGGTTGAAGGTGAGCCTAAAGCTGAACAGTCACTTGCTCCTGTAGCGGCTTACTTGACTGAAGCCTTGGGCCAAGAAGTGAAACTGTTTACTGACTATTTAGATGGCGTTGATGTTCAGCCAGGTCAGGTAGTTCTACTGGAAAATTGCCGTTTTAACGTGGGTGAAAAGAAAAATAACCCTGAGCTTGCAGCAAAATATGCAGCGCTGTGTGATATATTTGTAATGGATGCCTTTGGTACAGCGCACCGTGCAGAAGCCTCTACTGAAGGTGTAGCGCGTTTAGCGAAAGTTGCAGCAGCAGGTCCTTTATTGGCAGCTGAACTGGATGCGCTTGGCCGTGCACTGAAAACTCCAGAAAAACCAATGGTGGCGATTGTTGCAGGTTCTAAGGTTTCAACCAAGCTGGACGTTTTGACTTCACTGTCTGATATCTGTGATCAATTGATTGTGGGTGGTGGTATCGCCAATACATTCCTTGCTGCAGCGGGTTATAACGTAGGTAAATCATTGTGTGAAAAAGACCTGATCGATACAGCAAAAGCCATTGCTGCAAAAGTATCAGTTCCACTTCCTACTGACGTTGTGGTTGCAAATGCCTCTGAAATCAACTTTGAAGATTTCCTCGGTTCATTGGCTGCTGCGAAAGCAACGGTGAAAAACGTTGCAGATGTTGCTGACAACGACATGATTCTGGATGTAGGTCCAGAAACTGCAAAAGCATTTGCAGAAATTCTGAAAACCTCTAAAACGATTCTTTGGAATGGCCCAGTCGGCGTATTTGAAGTAGATCAATTCGGTGAAGGTACTAAAACTTTATCTTTAGCGATTGCTGAATCAGAAGGTTTTTCGATTGCGGGCGGTGGTGACACACTTGCTGCGATTGATAAATATGAAGTGACTGACAAAATTGGTTATATCTCGACGGGTGGCGGTGCATTCCTTGAATTCGTTGAAGGTAAAACCCTTCCTGCTGTTGCGGTACTGTTAGAACGTGCTTAATTGTATGTCCTAAGCTAAAAGCTGGCCCAGTGCCAGCTTTTTTTATGTCATTTTTTTGACAGTGAAAACTTACCCTTCATGGCTTCGTCATTAAAATGCAATAAATCTGTCATAAGATGCAGTCATTAAATCACCAAATGACGAGAATACGTGATGAAAAAACAGTTAACTACGGCAGTATTATTAGCAGCATCTATGGCATTGACTGCGTGTGCAAAACAGGAAAGTGCACCAGAAGCTGAAGCAGAAAGCTCGGCAGCAGTAGCGGATCAGGCTGTAACTCCAGAACAGCAAGCTGCCATTGATGCCATTGATCAGCCAATTTTAGATGAAAAAAATACTGATATTCCAGCTGAAGTTGCCAATGCGCCAGCCGATGAAGCGACTGCAGGCGAGTCAGTTGCTGCGACTTCAGAGCCTGTAGCACCTTAATCTGGCTGATGTGACACAAAATCCCTGCAAATGCAGGGATTTTTTTTAAATAGTGTTATTTGTTGCTGAATTGAAACCTTTGAACATGTAGAATATGTGGCATTCACTGGGAGGATATTATGGCTCTTATTTCATTGCGCCAGCTCTTGGATCACGCCGGCGAACATGCTTACGGCGTACCAGCATTTAACGTAAACAACTTAGAACAAATGCGTGCAATTATGCTTGCAGCAGATGCAACCAATTCACCTGTTATCGTACAAGCATCTGCGGGTGCGCGTAAATATGCAGGCGCTCCGTTCTTGCGTCACCTGATTTTGGCTGCAATTGAAGAATGGCCACATATTCCAGTGGTAATGCATCAAGACCACGGTACGAGCCCTGACATTTGTCAACGTTCAATCCAGTTAGGCTTTTCATCAGTGATGATGGATGGTTCACTGGGTGAAGATGGTAAAACACCAACTTCATATGAATATAACGTTGATGTGACTCGTCGTACAGTTCAAATGGCACATGCGTGTGGCGTATCTGTTGAAGGTGAAATCGGTTGTTTGGGTAGCCTTGAAACAGGTATGGCGGGTGAAGAAGATGGCGTAGGCGCAGAAGGCGTACTGGATCATTCTCAACTCCTGACTTCAGTTGAAGAAGCGCGTAGCTTCGTTGCTGATACCAATGTTGATGCGCTTGCAATTGCAGTAGGCACTTCACACGGTGCGTACAAGTTCACGCGTCCACCTACAGGTGATATTCTTGCGATTGACCGCATTAAAGAAATTCATGCAGCACTTCCAAACACGCATCTTGTCATGCACGGTTCAAGCTCTGTGCCACAAGAATGGTTGGCAGTGATTAACCAGTATGGCGGCGACATCAAGGAAACTTACGGTGTTCCGGTTGAACAGCTGGTTGAAGCGATCAAACACGGCGTGCGCAAGATCAACATCGATACTGACTTGCGTTTAGCATCTACCGGTGCAATGCGTCGTATGATGGCAGAAAAACCAAGCGAATTCGATCCACGTAAATTCTTCAGCGCAACTGTAGACGCAATGAAGCAAATCTGTATCGATCGTTACGAAGCTTTTGATACTGCAGGTAATGCAGACAAAATTCGCCCAATTTCTTTAGAGAAAATGGTGTCACACTATAAATAATTCCCAGTGAATCATTTATAAAAAAAGCCCACTGCACATGTGGGCTTTTTTGTAGACCTATAAAGACCAAGAATAAGAGCAGCATATGGAACTGATTTTCGCAGCAGCGCTATGCAGCGTTGCGGTCTCAATATTATTAAAAGTCGCCAAAAATAAGGGCTTGAGTCCGATACACATGATTAGCTGGAACTATATGACAGCCAGTCTCTTGTGTTTCTTCTGGTTTAAGCCTGATATTCAGCATATTTCAATGTCTCAGACGCCTTGGTTGCTTATTCTGGCTCTGGGTATTTTGCTTCCGAGCGTATTTCTGTTTTTGGCCAAGGCTTTGCAAACGGCTGGAATTTTAAAAACCGAAATTGCCCAGCGACTTTCTGTAGTTTTGTCACTGGCTGCAGCCTATTTCATTTTTCAGGAACAGTTTAATCAGCTGAAAATACTTGGGATCGCTTTAGGTATTGGAGCAGTGCTGTGCATCCTGTTTTCACATCGACAAAGTACAGGACAGGGCAGTCAGGGAATGTTGTATCTGGGCTTGGTCTGGGTCGGTTATGCACTGATTGATGTATTGTTGAAATATACAACCAGTCTGGGCCTCCAATTCGCGGTGGCGCTGAATCTAATGTTTGTTTGTGCCCTGATCATTTCGATGGGCTATCTGTTAATCAAATATAAAAGCTTGGGCTCGATGCAGAATATCGGCGCTGGTCTGTTATTGGGTTTCCTGAATTTTGCCAATATTGCTTTCTATGTCAAAGCCCATATGCTGCTTAAGGATTCACCTGCGATCGTCTTTGCTGGCATGAATATTCTGGTGGTGGTATTTGGTGTGATAGCAGGTCTGGTATTCTTTAAAGAACGGCTCAAACCTGCAAGTACTCTAGGATTACTGCTAGGCTTGACTAGTGTGATTTGCCTAGCTTATGCAATGTCTGCTTGACATAAGAAGATGCAAATTCAATCGGATGTCGGAGCAGGTCGCCTGCTTCGGCCAGTCCAAGCAATAAACCGGCCTTTTGGCAGTCTGGACAGTGCGGATAACGATGCTGTTGATCTTTATAGTGCTGGAGATAAATTTTATCGCAATGATGGCATTCAAATTTCAGGGATTTGGATGTAAGGAGCGACATAGATGACCTCTATTGTTATTCTATTAGATGTAAATTAAATAAAGCAAAAAAATAGGCCCGAATTGATATGGAAAGGGGCGCTTGAACCCTTTTATAGCATAAATTCCTTACAGTTTGGTGAAAATATCTTCAGCAGGTAGGCGTGATTTAGGTAGTTTGGCATTGAAATCATTTTCACTGCGATAGCCTAAAGTCAGCAATACAGAGGGGATCAAGCCTTGTTCTGCAAGTTGTAATTCTTCACTAATCATCTCTTCGTCAAAGCCGCCAATTGGTGTGGCATCGACACCTTCAATTCCGGCAGCCAAGAGCATTTGACCGAGTGCAATAAAGGTCTGGTTTTCAGCCCAACGCTGAATATCACCTTTTTCATTACGATAATAATGAATATAACCTGCACGGGTATTTTTCTGACCTTCTTTGGCTGATTCATCTTTAAAACGGCCACTGAGATCATCGCGGTTCAATAAGTTTTCTAGATGCAACTCATTAATATCGGCTTTGGTGCAGAATAAAATGGTATGTGAAGAATCCAGAACTTTGGGTGCATTGTAGGCATAAGTACCAACCAAGGCTTTGGCAATGCGCTGTTTGGCGGCATCATGATCGGCAATAAAAAAATGCCAAGGCTGAATATTGATCGAAGAGGGTGCCAGACGCAAAATTTCTAACAAGCGTTCAAACTGTTCTGCTGGGATTTTCTTGCTAGGATCATAGGCTTTAGTGGTATAGCGGGTCTGTGTGATCTTGAGTAAATCCATCAATGGACTCCAATCTTTTTAAATAAACAGCGAGTAGAAGTTTTAAATATATACATTTTTCACATCCCCTGATTATTACAATAAAAAAGCATCAGGCAAAGCCTGTTTTGAGATGATCTTGAGCTGGATTCAAGCAAAACTTAGAGTTAAATCAGATTAAAATCCAGTTTTTGTCTATTGGCACTTTTAAGCGAGAAGCGTTTAATAAGAGGCATCGCCAGCAACATGCAAATAGGTTAGCGGATGCAAGTGACCAATTACTTTAAACACAAACTGAAAACCCAGCAACAAATCGGCTTATGGATTGGATTGGCAGATGCCTATGGAACCGAGATTGCGGCAAATGCAGGTTATGACTGGCTGCTGATTGATGGTGAGCATGCACCCAGTGATTTGAGAACGACTTTGTCGCAACTGCAAAGTATTGCTGCTTATCCCTCGCAAGCAGTGGTACGACCACCCATTGGTAGCGTACAACTGATCAAGCAACTCCTTGATATCGGTGCACAAACGCTGTTGATTCCGATGGTAGAAACCGTGGAACAGGCCGAACTCATGGTCAGGGCAGTCCGTTATCCGCCTGAAGGAATTCGTGGCGTTGGTGCTGCACTGGCACGTGCCACCCGCTGGAACAGCATTCCAAATTATTATCAGACGGCACATGAAGAAATCTGTTTATTAATCCAGATTGAATCGGTCACAGGACTTGAAAATCTGGATGCTATTCTTCAGATCGACGGGATTGATGGCGTGTTTATTGGCGCCGTTGATCTATCTGCCACTATGGGTTATCAAGGTGATCCGAATCATCCTGAAGTACAAAAAGCTGTAATTGATGCAATCCAGCGGATTCGTTCTGCAGGCAAAGCTGCAGGAATTCTGTCAACCCAGCATGAAGTGACGCAAAAATATATCGAACTTGGCACTGAGTTTGTAGCAGTGGGCGTAGATACCAGTGTTTTGATGAATTCCTTGCGTGATCTATTGGGGAAATATAAAAAGGATATCAATGTGATTAATCCGACTAGCGGTTATTAATCAACAAGAGATTCTGAATGAATAGCTTGCTTAGATTTTTAGTTTATTTTTAACCGGAAATTCTTTAGATGAGCTATTCATTCAGCCATAAGAAAATCATAATGAACCTTCAAGATGCAGAACAATTTTTACAAGAACAGCAGAACATCTTAGAGAACCAACGTCAGCAAAAAACTAGACGAGTGCAACAAGCCTTTTTTATGATTCACGTACTGTTTGTAGCCTTAAATGCTATTCTCTTGATCCTAAATTATCAAAAGACGGGAGAGTGGAACTTGCTGTACCTCGGGCTGAGTTTCATGTCTCTAATATTGATTTTAAGGTATTTAAAGACAGGTTTTGTTTATCAACGGAAATGAAGTAACGTTAAAATGAATTTTAGATCATAAAAATCAAAAGCCTAATAATTAACAAAGCATGAAAAAAGTTCTTAAAAATCCCATTCTATTGTCATTACAATGTAATTTTGCTTTTGCTGGATAAATAGCTTACACTGGTTGCACTTCAAGCAAGTACTGTTCTTGCTTCTATTATTATTTTAAGCTGATTGTGATGTACTTTTTAGTTCAAGTATTTGAACTCAAATAAGATCTACTAACCATAGAACTATTATGTAAACTAGGTTTTTATTAATCTCTCTCCATATAGTCACAAAAAGCTCATATCGTGTGAGTAAATATTTTGATCAAAATCAATGAATGGCATATTGCCACTGCCGCTGATGGCAATGAAATGAACGTGAAACTGGTTCCATTAAAGCGCAAGCAAAATACAATGGACGGTTTTATCTGGGTTGAGGTCGGTAAAATGATTCAATTGCCAACGGGTGAGGAATTTCAGTTCAATCTCGATGGTAAAAGTTTCTATACTGGGGTAAACCAGCTTTATCGTCTGTGTTAAGCAGATCAATATCGTAAAAAGTGGCTGATTAATATCGCCACTTTTTTAGTTTCAGGGTATCAAAACTTTGATCTTCCTGAATTTCCAGAATCTCTGCACTGTCTTCTTTCCAGTCGCCTAGTACAATTCTTCTTTTCTGGGCTAACTGATGAATGGCTGCGCGATGTGTATGACCATGGATCAGTACATCTACATCCTGTAATGCCAGCTCAACTGCATGTGGGTTGACGTCCATCACTTCATAGCTTTTAAACTGTTGTGCCTGATGGCTTTGTTGACGAAAGCGGTTGGCTAGTCTGGTTCGAAATGAGAGAGGGGTTTTTCTTAAGAAGCCAAGTAGCCAGGGATGACGAATAATCTTTTTAAAACGCTGATAGGAGACGTCATCGGTACATAGGGCATCGCCATGTTCCAGGCGAAAATGTGTTCCGGCAATGATTAGCTGATCGATTTCGGGAAGAAGCTGCCCGCCAAATCGAGCTAAAAATTTACTTCCTAAGACAAAATCCCGGTTGCCGGCCTGAAAATAGACTTGATTCCCAGCCTGAGTAAACTGTTTTAATGCAGTGACAATCTCGTCCAGCCACGGAGACGTATAATCATCACCAATCCAGGCATTGAACCAGTCACCCAAAATATACAGTTGGGTATTTTGATCTTGATACTCAGTTAATAAATCTAAAAACCCCCGAACAAGTCGAGGGTGATCAGGTGACAAATGTAAATCTGAGATAAACAGATAGATCACGAATCTTTTCCTTGTTTAATTTAATCCCTCCCGACCTCCCTTTGAAAAAGGGAGGAAAACCTTATTTTGATAAAAGGTGATTCCCTCCTTTATTAAAGGAGGGTTAGGGAGGATTTAAACTTATTCAGAAATGATTTTTGCAGATTCGATTACTACATTTTCTAGAGGAACGTCAGCGTGGTAGCCACGGTTGCCAGTACGTACGTTTTTGATTTCGTTCACAACGTCCATACCTTCAACCACTTTACCAAATACCGCATAACCCCAACCTTGAGCAGTTTTGCCAGAGTGGTTAAGGAATGAGTTGTTTTTCACGTTAATGAAGAACTGAGCAGAAGCAGAGTGCGGTGCCTGAGTACGCGCCATTGCAATCGTACCTTCGTCATTGGTCAAGCCGTTGTCTGCTTCGTTTTCGATTGCATCACGTGTTGCTTTTTCCTTGAAATTTTCATCCATGCCGCCGCCTTGGATCATGAAACCATCAATAACACGGTGGAAAATTACGCCGTCATAAAAACCGTCACGTACGTATTCTAAAAAGTTAGCTACGGTTTTAGGTGCTTTTTCAGCATTGAGTTCTAGAACAATACGACCTTTATTGGTGTTTAATTCGACTTGAGGAAAACTCATTGTGTAATCTCCTGATCATGGACGAGTGCCATGGTTTTTTCTGAATGAGTGAAGCATAAGCAAACTACATTCGACAAGGCAAGTAAAAACATTATTTTCTTTGTTAAAAGCATAAAAATAATACCTTATTTATACGTTGATTTATCAAGGCATTTCAAATGCTGCCAGACAGGGCGTTATATTCCTGACAGGTGCGAATTGAATCATTTTCCAGTTTCGTAAAGCGTTGATATTTTAGTTTTGGGCAGGTTGCCGTATTTTCACTTTTTAAAATGAGTGAATTGAAATCAAATACCCGAGTTAGCGGTTGAGAGATTAATCACCTATAGTAGACCTCTTTCATAAATCATTTTTTGCTCAGTTCCAAGTTGTAGATTCCAGCGATTAAATTGAATCTCAAACCAAGCCTTTTACCTCTATTTCGATAACGCTCAGCAAGGATTTTGAAGGTTTTCAG
>NZ_VPEO01000121.1:0-1772 GCF_013417155.1 Acinetobacter sp. YH16052
ATCTTCTAGGTCGATTTTTACAAATGTGGCTGGAGGGTTTAGACCGCCAAGTCTATGAAGTTGCCAAACTTCATCCTCAAACCACATTCTTCCAATTCTCTTACACACTCCAACTTAATGGCGTGTCCTTTCGTTACTCATTTCAACGCTCGCCTTTCACTCGAATTGAAATGCTTCCTTTGCCATTACAGCAAAGCCCTACTAAGTCACTCTCCCACAGTTCTGTTTTCGGAAGTTGCCTCCGATTGAATAAAGACCTCTTCAAATTAAAGAGAAATCTTTAAGCAATACGGCTTCGTCATTAAACAAAACTGCTTCCCAAGTTAGTATTAAAACAGTTGTTTTCAGTTGCCTGAAAACTGGCAGAACCCGTGCCGATCTCCTACATACAACACCTACATTCCTATCTCCCCCGATCGCAGTTCCAAGTCGTATCAGGTTTATACAATGCAATATGTAGTTAATAATCATCCACGTTCACGCCTTACCCATATCGACATACACAGCCTAAAAAGCACCATGTTGACGACCTTACAGGCTTGAGCTATCCATTGATCTCGACAGCAAAACAGAATGTCTTCCGACAAATTCACTGTTCTACCTAAAATCGAGTACCGATTGCGCCAGCTTTCGCCTTGCAACCCTGACACCTCACGATGCCCTCAAAAGCCCACCTGTGGGTATAACCTACGCCCTTGTCTTTATTTTTGTTTTTGACTTGAAGCGTCTGGTTATCAGCTATTCACGAGGTTACTCATTCCGTGAGTCCTCTGACTGTCTGTTTTAATACAGGGTTTTGGCCCTTTCAGCCTAGGAGGGAAGTTACTCCCACCGCCACGTCACCGTGATCCCGTGTCCTTGTCGCCCAACTGACCTCCACCTTGGGAGTGGAGGGTGTTCATTCATCAAAATGAGTGAACAGGTAGAAAGCGGGAGTCACACCCGCCAGCCCCTAGTGTAGCCGCGCCAGCTAGAGTTTCCTCACGCACGCAGCTTCACCATTAAAGCTTCTCAAAGACTGGCAATCCTCAAGAAGGGGGAGTGTGTCTGATTCATGGGTAGGCAACCCAGGAGCCAAGCAGAAAAGAATTGGCTCATGGATTGGCAGTCCACGCAAAAAATCAAAGACCCTCAAAGCGTTATATTTGATCAAGTTGCGGTCGTCAAGCCTATTTCGGGGGAACTGCTATTTATAGAATCACCAAAGGTGGTTCCTTATTCTGCTTAAAAACTTCAAAAATGCAATTTTTGGGTTTTTAAGGATTTTTTATAGAATTTTCACTAAATATCTTTTATAAATCTCTTATAGAATCACTTTATTAAAATCACTTTAAGAGTAATAAAAAATGATTTATTACAGCTACTTTCCTAAAGACTTTACAAAAAATGTCATGGGAATGATGACAAACGAATATGATCTTGTTTCTAAGAAATTTAGGTTCAATACGAATAATAATGAAGCAACTCATATGATTGCTAAATGGATTGAACGTTATCATTTACTGGAAACAGCTCAGCAAACCTATCGGAGAAGATTGAACAGTGAGCCAGTTTTTAGCTTGCTGGTTCATTTCAGTTATAGTTATTTACCAGGGCTGAGTGAAAATGAGTGTTGGGAAAAAATTGCTAAAAATGAACCTGGTTTTTTAGTGCAAGTAGAGGCTTACCTGTTTTGTCGAACCAGTGATGCTTTCTTATTTGATGAAAAAACTCAAAAGGTTTTGAATAAAAAAGACAAACAAGATTTAGTGAAGATTAACCGTAGATTTTTT
>NZ_VPEO01000122.1:0-1829 GCF_013417155.1 Acinetobacter sp. YH16052
GTTTATTTTAATATCCTATTGCGTGTCCTCTGCTTAATGTCTGTACTAAGTCTTTTGCATACTCAACCACTTTTATAGCCATATGTGAAGCTACGTTAAGGGTTGGGGGTACTTGTTTCATTATTTCTTTGGGCAATCTATTGGCTATTTTAGGGGTCTGAAGTATTGTTTTTGCTTGCTGTATAGTTTGTTTGTTTTCTTCTATCTTTTTGGTTAAGTCTGCAAGTCTTACATTTTTTCCTATCTCCGAAGCTTTAAAGTCTTGTCCTGTTTGCCTTTCTACTATTCGAAAGCCTTGCATATTTCCTTGTTTATTTATCGTCAAATTAATGTCATACCCCTTGTTATGCATTAGTTCTTGGAAGTGTTCTATTGAGGTGGACTTATTTCGGCATTGAGTATAAGCTCTGCTTATCTCTTTTCTAAGGTCTTTTGTCATTTCCTTTTTCATTTCCTTGACTTCAACCGCTGTAAATAACCCCCTTTCTTTTGCAAGCTTTTCGGCACTCTCGTGAGCTTTCTTGTGTATCATACTATCGCTATGAGCTTTACCCTCTAAACTAATTCTATTGGCAATAATGTGTACGTGTTGCTCATCTGTTGAATTATGTACATAGGCTATGTACTGATTGTTTTCAAGTCCTAAGTTTTTCAAATGGTCTCGAGTTAACTGCAAAAGTTCATCTTTAGAAAATTTCACTTGTGCAGCGTCTGGAGATAAAACAATACTGTACGTGTTATTTTCGCAACGAGTATTTAAGCTTTGTACCTCTCTAAACTCTGATAGGATATCTTGTCCATTTTCACCCATTACTAAATTTCGGTCAAGCTCAAAGGCTTGCCCTTTATCATTCATGATGTAATCAATTGCTTGAGTACTCCCCTTAGTTGCTTTTGCTAAACTTACCATTACTTCAAGATTTTAATCTTCTTTGTCTGTTCTAATAATTCCCTTACTTCAGCTTTAAGAGCTTCATCATTGTATTGCTTGATATAGTTCGATATCCTCGCAAAGTTGGTTTGGAACTGTCGAAGTTCTTTAAAGGCTTCAAGTTCTGCTTCGCTCATTGGTTTGGGTAGTTGTCTGCCTAAACCACAATAGAGCATATATTCTGATACAGACATATTGCTCTCTTTTGCTTTCATCTTGATAACTTCCTTTTGGAAGATATCACAGCGAATTTCTATTCGCTCGGTTCTGTTCATCTTGTCTAATTCGTCCATACTTTTTCCTTTAAAAAGACTCTCAAAAAAAATCAACCGAAGGGCGATTTTTTACCCCCGACCTTCGGGAGGGCAAGAGGGTTTTGTGTAGTATAAAATAGGGAGCGTAGCGGACTATTTTGTACGGAACAAAACATATCTTGACCTATTACAACGCATATCCATACTTAAAATTCACAACGAAGATACCCTTTTTTGCTCAAATTCAGCTTTGACACTTGCATATTACACCCCTTATTTGTACGTTTGCTACATCAATGAGGAGGGAGTAGGGCAATGCTGAGGAGCAACCACACAAGCGCCAAAATTTGATAACGAAACAAAAAAAAGCCCGGGCAAAATGCTCGGGCTTTTCTTATTTAATTATAATTTATAATTTCTTATTTCTATTTCGTTTTTTATTTCGAATATATAATATTCCAAAAGTAAAAGATATTAAAATACCAGATATCAAACTAAATACATTTGAAATATTCATATCACTTTTAATACAATCTTGAATAAAAATATTTAAATGTATTCCAGAAAAAAAAAGCGTTATTGAAAATAATAAAAAAACAATTTTATTATTTCTGAAAATACTACTCATAGTACTGTAATTATAA
>NZ_VPEO01000123.1:0-1791 GCF_013417155.1 Acinetobacter sp. YH16052
GCTACGCTCGGTTTAGGAATCAAATTTGGAAAGTTCGCACCCATTCGGGATGCTCTGTAAAGCAGGTGATTGATGGATAGGGAGCTTGTAATCAGGGAAAGGGATGGGCAAATTTTCTCAGTTCGCTCGTAGACACTCGCTCTGTTTAGCGACTCATGCCACGAGATTTCATTTTAGGCGCATGTTGCTGTGCTTTGAGCTGTTGTTCCTGTCTGAGTTTCATCTGTTGTTCTGCTTTGATCTCATCCACACATTTTTTAATGACTTGATAGGATGGGTATAGAGTCTGGTATTGCTTGGCTTTGGCTGGATGTTGTTGTTGGTACTGCTTCCAGGCATGTTCTTTGAATTTGTCATTTTCCAATAAATCCTTCACACCATGTTTTTTCTGGTGTTCATGCTGACCTTTCAGCTTTTTGTGCTCCTGGTAAATCGCATCACGTTGGGCTTCCCAGGCTTTTTTTCCAAACAGTAAGGGTTTGTTCTGAGTTAATTCGTTGTGTTGATCGACCAGGCTTTGCAATTTGTCATGACTTTGCTTGAGTCCGCTTTTCACGATCTCCTGGGCAAGCTGCTGATTGAACTCATTTTGATGTTTGTGGTGCTTGGTCAGGGTTATTTCGGCTTGTTTGAGATTACGCTGCATGAAATCCAGGTCTAGATTCGCGTCTTTTGCGCTGATTTCGCGTTTTAGCACTTTGCCAAGGGTTTCCCTCTGTTTTTCCTCAAACAGGGCTTTTTCGTCAATTGGTGGCGTTTTAGCGCTATTTTTGATTTGGATCTGCTGTTCTGTTTTCAGTGTGCTGAGTTTGATCTCATTTTCAGCAATCAGCAGATCCATATTTTTGCTGTATTGCAGCTGAGCCTGATTTCTCTGTTTGATTTCGTCATTGCTTCGGCTGATTTCGGTCTCAATCCCTTTTCGGCGCAGTTCGGTGACTTTCGGCCCTTCGTGCAGCGTGGCTTCTAAACCATTCTCCTGGTCTTTGTAGCTGCGGTGGTCGACTCGGGCAGTGTATCCAGCCAGATCCAGGTGCATATTGCAGATATCGGCAAAGTGTTCGCGCCAGTGTTCGATTTCTCCACTGTGTTTCTGATCCAGTTCCCGGGTTTTCTCGGTGAAGCCTTCCTGAGTAAGTTTGCGTGTGCTCATCAGGATATGCGCGTGATAATTGCGTTCATCACTACCAGATCCAGTATGCGGTGCATGAATACAGGCATCGACGGCTACCTGGTGTCTGTCCACGATACTGGCGCATAGCTCTTCGAGCATGGCCAGGCGTTGTTCCTGATTTAATTCACTTGGAAAAGCGATTTCAAATTCTCGGGCAACTGTCGAGTTTTTTCGGGTTTCCCGTTGTTCAACTTCGTTCCAGAGTCTTTCCCGGTTTTTTAAATGTTCTGGTGCGCCTTCGGGTAAATAAATTTCTTTATATTCCACACCTGTTTTTCGGCTGTAATCATGTTCTCGGCCCTCACGTTCACAATAGATCTTTTCACCTGCCCGATAGGCAATCGCAGCAGTAGCGGAACGCCCTGCTGATCGTGCTACGGTTTTGACTGAAAAGTGGTAAATCGCCATGCCTATTTTCGCTTTTAAATTTTCACGTAGTGAAGTACAACCGTGGATACGGTTGTCGGGGTATTGGGGAGACCCCAATCGTACTTGCAAACGAAGTTTGCATAAGTGCGCTCTTCGAGGAAAACATTACTATACATATAGCACCTTGAATGCATATTCAAGTGCGCTTATGTTAGGGATGGTTTCCCAGGATGATGGTATTGGATTAA
>NZ_VPEO01000124.1:0-1786 GCF_013417155.1 Acinetobacter sp. YH16052
TAAGTAATCATACCTAAAATACCAATCGGAAGGTATGTTAAATTTTCAAAAAAAAATTATCAATAATTATTTTAGATTTTCTAAAATTAACATAATACACGTTATACGAAACGTGTTATAATTTACTTTGAAATTCATATACTTATTTCAAAGTTTATAGCCCATCTTCCCCAAGGTGGGTTTTTTTTATGATTTTTCACGTTCCACGCCTATTCTTTGAGCAATGTTTCACGCTGTTGATTAGCTCAGTTGAATAATGCCCTTAGCCATTCGGCAAGAAAAACCGGCTTAACCACCCTCTTTTCGGCTGCTCCGGTTCAACATGTTCCGGCACTGGAATACGCTTATTTTCCGTCTGCTCCGGAGTAGTCAATCCGTCATAGTTCTGCTCAGGCTCTGGCCGAGGATCCGTTGCTATATCTTCATTAAATTTCTGATCGGTAAACGTAGTCATATTGGCTTTTGGGGCTTCTAGCAGTCGTTGTATTGCTTCTATTTGATTATCTTTTGCTTCTAGTTGTTCTCTTTGAAAAACTTCTCGCTCATGTGCAAGTTCTAGCTGTTTTTTAAGTATGTCTACTTGCTGTTTTAGCATGTCTACTTCTGTATCTTTTTGTACCGTAGTAGACTGTAACGTAGTTACATTATTATTTTTATTAGATGGCTCGCCAAATACTCGTATGGCTTCAGATAAATCTATTTTACCATCACTATTTTTTGATAAATCCCCTTTATTTATACGTTTATAGATACTTTGACGATTCATTCCATAGAGTTGAGCTAATTCAATAACAGATAGTGCTTTCATCATGTAACCCAAGTAAAAGTCTGTATGTCAGTAGACAATATTTAGTAATGTAACGTTACATCAATGATTTAACGATAGCCAACCTTTTCAAGCATGGGAGCAAACTCTTTTAACTTCTCAGAATCTTTAAGCATTTCAGCAATTCTTACTGCGAATTGAGGATAGCTTTCAGTTCCTTGAGAGTATTTACTCATTTCAGGAAGTTCAGATAGCTTATTGGAAAATAAGTGGCGTTGAGAGTCAGTCATTTTTTTTGAAAAAAGATCTAGATTGCCAGATATTGTCTGATTTTCTAATGATTTAGTTTTAGATTTTTTTTGTTTAAAAGAAAAAGAAAAACCAGATATTGAACGGCCTTTTTTATGCTGTTGGTAGGTTGCCTCTATATCTGTTTTTTCGCTAATTTCAGAAATGGCTAAGTCAAGAACTCTAGTTTTAAAGTGATCCATACGCTTGTATTCATTAACACCAATTCCAAGTTGTTCTCTAAAAGTTGCTAATTCAAATACTGGCGTTTTTCCAATAGCTTTCCATTGAATTAATAACTCGTATAATCTTGCTGAATATGTACTGTTAAGCTGGGCTGTTTGGCTTAGTAAATATTGAGTAAAAAAGTCTTTAATTCCATCAATTTTACTTATGCCTTGTACAACAGCTAAAGTGAAAACAAGTTCAATAGCCCCTTCATCATCTAGATATTTTACTTGCTGAATCCATCTACTTTTGACTAATTTCCCATCTTCATCAAAGAAGCTAAATCTTCTGTTAAATAAAGAATCCTCTGCTTCTTTCATTCTCTGATAAGCATTTTGCCTTGTTGTCCCAAAAACTTCAGCATATCTCAATGCATCTATTCGTAAAGGAGTATCTGTACTTAGTCCAGTACCCGTATGTCTAGCATCAACAATGGCTAATTGAACAATATGAAACTCTGATAAAGATAGAGTTTGAAAAGCTTGGTTTAACCGATTGGTTTTT
>NZ_VPEO01000125.1:0-1766 GCF_013417155.1 Acinetobacter sp. YH16052
GCATTTTTTACCAATATTTAAAGAAGCACCGGGTTTGCCAATGCTCGCACTGCTGATGCCCTTATGCGTCATATTAATTTTTAAACCCGGTAAGATTTTAATGCTCTTGCGAAATCTAAAGCCCATATTTCCCCCATTTGCAAAACCTGTTCGCTGTGTATTTCAGTTGATAGAGGTAAATTCAGAGAATCTCAGATCCTCATCTACCTCGCTAGTCGGCTGTCCCCATAGAGACATCCGTATATTTTTTATCTGGTGATTGCAATACTACCTTAAAATACCGTCAAAAATGTTTACTGTACATTTGCTATGGGGTAATCTTAAAACTGCTATTTATTGACTGATTGGTATATGACGACAGATAAGCATGAAGTGCTTCTTCGAATGCGAGCCATCGAGTTGCTTGCTTACTGGGAAGGTCGTTTGGTTACCAATCGTTTGATGAGCTGGTTTGGACTTAGTCGACAGCAGGCTTCTGCGGATATCAAGCGCTATAATACGCTGTATAACCCCGATGCCTTGATTCATGATCCATCGGTCAAGGGTTATGTGCCTAAGGCCAGCTTCCAGCCTGTACTGACTACAGCGCATATCAATGAATATCTCAATATGCTGTCGGGCTTGGTCAGTGAATCGCATGCCCTGATTGCGATGCCAGAACCGAATCTTACAGCAGTTCAATTACCTGATCGCAGTGTACGTCCTGAAGTGATTCGGGAAGTTTTGCGTGCCTGCCGAAACCAAAGCACTTTAAAAATGATTTATGCCTCGATGCAGAATCCGCAGTGGCATGAACGCATCATTTCCCCACACACCCTGGTGTATACCGGTTTTCGCTGGCATGTCCGTGCCTATTGCCATCAGAGCAAGCAGTTTAAGGACTTTTTACTCTCCAGAATTGATCGCACACCTGTTGTGATGGCGATTGAGTCAGTAGGCCCTGCTCAGGATCAGCAATGGCATGAAGAAATTGTACTGACGCTGATCCCTAATCCAAAATTGAACTCATCACAACAAGCGCTGGTCGAAAAAGACTTCGGCATGCCTGATGGCAGATTACAGATTCCGGTGAAAAAAGCCCTGGCTCACTATACTTTGCAGCGATATCAGGCCGCGATCACGCTGGCTGAGGCGGATGATGCCTTGAAATATCCCTTGGTACTACAACGCTCAGATATCGAAAAGCTGTCGTCTTACCTGTTTGATCAGGCGTCATAGGAGATTGGCCATGTTAGAACAATTTCATTATGACAGTGACCTGATTGGTGGTTCCCTGATGGTGCGTGAAAGCCGGCTGATCGCGGATCTGTTATTACGAGAAGCGACTCCAGAACAATGGCATCAGGCCATTCAGATTGACAATATTCTGCAAAAAAGAACGCCTGCTTCAGCCCAACGCAATGCCACCGCTATTCGTAAGCGTCTTGAGCGCTTAGAGCCTGATTTCTGGAAAGCTTTGCGGGATGGGGATGATGAGCTGGCGACTCAGGTGGCTTTTTGTGGGGCACTGGAACGCAACCTGTTGCTGCTTGAGTTTATGGAAACGGTGATGAGGGATGCCTATATCTCCCAGGCGCAATACTTGGACAGTTATATCTGGTCAGATTTTTTGGATGAACGCTCACAACGTGATCCGGATATCTGTGATTGGAAAGAGTCCAGCAAGAAAAAAATGGGGCAGGTGGTGTTTCGCATGCTGGCAGAAGCCGGTTACTTAAAAAGTACCCGTAAGCTGGAGTTGCAGCGCGTGATCGTCAGAGCAGAGC
>NZ_VPEO01000126.1:0-1743 GCF_013417155.1 Acinetobacter sp. YH16052
GTGTGGTGTGTGGCGTACCGTGTACGCACACCCACACCACACAGCCTTGATTTATATTATTTGTTTAGTGTAGATCGTTTATTGCGCGTAAGCATCTAACAAGCGAAGTCCTGTGAAGTTAAAGACCTGAACGCAATAGATCGACAGGCACAAAAGCAGCAGGCATAAAAATGGGCTATCAGTGCGTCAACACCATAGCCCTTGATGAACATTAAGAAGGAATGTCCATGACTAAATTTTATGGGGAAAATACCCCTTTTACAACTGCTACACCTGAAAACTATTCTAAATTCGCCAATGATTTCCTGAAAAATCGGACTTTACCCACTGTCAGCCCGTGGGAGTGCCACGTTAGTAATACGTGGCAAAACTCGAAGGCTCAAATTCCATCTAACGAAGTCCTAAAAGATTGGCAAGCGGCTAACGAAGTAAAGTTGGTTATTGATGATCAAGGCAATCCAAAAATCCTACTGGTGTCTGCACCTGCTGAACATGAAATAGCGTTTATAGATTGGATTTCATTCTCCTTAAAGCGTTACACGTTTTCGGATCACTATATTGGACTCTCAGAAGAATTTATTAACGATGCCTGCATAGAAGCAATGGGGGAAAAGTTAGAGCAAATTTTCGGATTTAAAGTCGGTAAAAAAAGAAAAAATGGCAAAAACTTCTATGAACAATGTTATGAAATTATTAATCATGATGATGTCGTGGTCGGTGATCTCTGCATAGGTGGTCAAAACAACACAATGCTTGTGATGTTATCTGGTCAGGGTTGCTTGATGGGTGACTACGGCTGGCAAGAAAAGTTATATCAATTCTTAAATAAGGCGCAAGGCGCAAAAATTACAAGACTGGATTTAGCACATGATGACTACGATGGTACTTATTTAGATATTGATGATCTGAATGAAAGAGAAACGAACGGGGAATTTTACTATTTTGGAAAGCCTGCACGTGTAACTTGGTTCGGTGATTGGAAATATTTAGATAGAGATAAGCTAGGGCGTACTTTGCAGATCGGTTGCCGTACTTCAGATAAAATGCTTAGGGCTTATGAAAAAGGAAAGCAATTAGGGGATAAAAATAGCGACTGGTTAAGGGTTGAGGTTGAGTTAAAAGCAAAACATACAATTATCCCTTTTGATGCGATTATAAATCCCTCTGATTACTTCATTAATCTGTATCCGTGTTTTAAAGACCTGTTTAAATACGATGATCAGGTTCAATCAAAAATAGAATATGTAAAAAGATCATTGAAAATAAGTATAGAAAAAGGGGTGGATATATTTCGCCATCAATTCGGGCGTTGGTTGGGGTTCTTCCGTCAATGGTTCGGGGATGATGAAACATGTATACAGGCTTTGGCACATGATTTCAGTGTTCCAAAACGATTTAATATGACTAAACAGGATTGGACTAGGGTGCATCCTGATTTTTGTGTTCCTTAGGCTATTTGTGATTTGTGATTTTTAAGGGCGCACTTTACCATTGAATCAATGAGTGCTTAACAGAGATGGCGGAGTGCCATCGAACTGACGGACTATGAGTTACTAGCCTTTTCCTCTCTGATTACCAATTTGAAGGCATTTGCGCCTAATGACAGGTACAGCGAAGCCGAATGGAAGGGGAAGGTTGTGTGGTGTGTGGCGTACCGTGTACGCACACCCACACCACACAGCCTTGATTTATATTATTTGTTTAGTGTAGATTGTTTATTGCACGGAAGAAGCTAACAAGCGA
>NZ_VPEO01000127.1:0-1739 GCF_013417155.1 Acinetobacter sp. YH16052
TTAGTGCTATAAGCAAGGTAAACGGTGTCATATTGCAAGGTAAACGGTGTCATATTGCAAGGTAAACGGTGTCATATTGCAAGGTAAACGGTGTCATATGAAGTCTAGGAGCCTTCATTTACAATGTTTTTAGCTTACCTAAAAGCATTTAAAAACTTTAAAATAATTAAAAGCCCAAGGAAGGAAAAATTGCCCTTGGTTTTCGCTTCGCTCAAACTCTATTGAACTTCGCTTTCGCTCAGTTCGTTGGGGCAATTTTTTGGTTAATACTTGCGTGACTTTAAGAAAAAGCAAAAGCAACTCGGAATTCGCTTCGCTCATAAAACTTTTTTACTCGCTACGCTCGATCCAGGAGCAAATTTCTGCATGAAACTTACGCTTTCTTAGGCTAAAGAGGACAAAAAAATGTTTTTCAGAGGGTCTAGGCGCAAATTTTGATAGTTCGCTCGTAGACACTCGCTCTATGCATCTATCTAAAGTCAAAATACCTCTTTATTTCGCTCTCATTTGCGTTTTTGAGCTGTTTTCTGTTTTTCACTATGAGATCTATGTTTTTTAGGTAAAGGCTCTTAAATCGCATTTGAACGCTTTCTATGAAGCTTTTCATAATTAAAGTTTTGGGTTGAAATTTTTAACCTGGATGAATAGACAAAAAATTGATTTTTTACGTTTTTCTAAACAAGGAAATAAATACTTTTTTCCATGCAAAACCAAGCACCGGCCCTACGTCACTTTAGCCAATTTTCCAATCCAGGATCCGGCACACGCCGGGATTTTTTTGTCACACACCACGCATCTAACGATGACAACCCTCAAAGCCTTACAGGATAAGGATTTCAGCGATTTTTTAGGGTCTCAGAAACGTGTACAGAAAAATGGTCTTTTTTTAGAATAAGTGATTGAATTATCTATTTTTTATGCTGTGCTCATGGTTGTACATCAAAACAACACTTTTTTTATATAAGATATTGATAAATTTAAGAAAAACTATGTACTCATGATTGTACATAAAAAAAGCATTATATTTAAATAAGTTTTTGTTTTATAATAAATTAATTTTGTACAAATAGATTTGTACGTAATTTATTTATTCTTTTGATTTAAATTATTGAATTATCTTGATTTAATCTTGTACAAACTCTAATTTTTATAAGAGATGTAATTTATGGGCGAAAAAGTCAAAACTTATGCAGTCAGACTAGATCCACAAGTAGCAGAATTCTACGATCAATTGGCTAATTCAGAAGGAATCAGAACCAGTAAATTGTTCAGTAAAATTTTGACTAATGATTTTCAATCTATTGCTGTTAAGCAGCAGGCAGATCGTATTGAGGATCTGGTGAATCGATTAGAAAAGCGAATAGATGACTTTGAGGAAGATAATAATTTTTCTGAAAAATACTATGAGGATTTTAGTAGTACATACATGATGCTTTTATGGTTATTAATGAAAAATGGTGCTTCTAAAGACGAAATTAGAAGTATGCAAGCTAAGGCCGCTAATTATGCGGAACAAAACTTTTCTTCTAAGGAATCTTAATTTTGGACAATATTATTCAACTTTTAAAACCATGTACGCTTTGTGGAAATGGACAGAATGTACAGCTTTTTGCCGGGTTGATGCTGTGTGAAAGTTGTCAGGAAAATATCAGGCTTACAAATCCAGGTATGTTCTCTGCCAATGATAAGATTGAACAGAAAGCTCAGGATTAACCTGAGCTTTTGCATAAAAATTAACA
>NZ_VPEO01000128.1:0-1736 GCF_013417155.1 Acinetobacter sp. YH16052
AGCGGATATTTTTTTAGTACAGCCATATCTGCTCTACGTTCATCAATTTCGTCTTTGCTTGGTATGTATAAGAAGATAGCCAAAATGAATACCATCATCACAGCCACAAACGTGCTGGCAAAAATAAGGATAAGTTTTAAGTTGAGCCTGTTTGTAGCTTCGTTTAATGCCTGAATACTGTTGTTTAATGCACCTGTATGCTTTTTATTTGCGTTTTCTAGCGATTTTTCAGCCTTGTCTAGCACTCCACTAGCGACTTGGTTGTAAAACTGCTCTAATCGCTTCTTATCGTCTGCTATGGCTTCTCGATATTCCTTCATGGATGCCAATAAAATATATAACTGGTCATCTAAATCATTTTGATTACTCATAATGACATTCCGCCTCTACTTAGTTTTTGAGATGCCTTGCGGAGTGCTTGCTCGGCTCGTTGTTTATCTAATTCTTGCTGTCGTTTCATTTCCGCTTGGCGTTCCAGTTCTAGACGTTTGGTTTCTTGGTTCTTCTGCCATTGATCAAAACCTTGATCGACACGGTTTAAACCACGCTGTAAAACGCTCTCTTTCTGCTGTTTCTGTTGGTCAAGCTGTTGGGCGTTCTGCTGTTTCACATTGTCATTAAAACGGCTGATTTCAGTGTCTATGCCTTGTCTGCGTAATTGGGTGACTTTAGTGCCTTCATGGATGGTGGCTTGTAGTCCGTTATTCTGATCGGCATAGCTGCGGTGGTCTATTTTTTCCTGAAAGCCTGCTCGTTCTAATGCGTGATTGGCTAAATTTGCCCACGTTTCCCGAATCTGTTTAATTTCGTCTTGGGTTGTCCCCATACCAAGGCTTTTTCGTTTGGCGTTACTGAGTTCAATATCGGTTTTGGTGGTCAGAGTGAGTTTATTGTCTGCATTCAATTCGGCTTTTCGGGTTGTGAGCATGATATGGGCGTGATGGTTTTTATCATTACCGCCTTTACTCGGTTCATGGATGGCTAAATCTGCGATTACGTCATAGCGATCAACTAAGGACCTGGCAAAGTCTTTTGCCAAGTCCTTACGTTGATCAGCGTCTAATTCATCGGGTAGGGCGATTACCCATTCTCTAGCGGTTCGGGCATCTTTGCGGTTTTCGGACTGTTCTGCCAAGTTCCAAAGGTCATTACGGTCAATTTCAATATCGAGATTCGAGATAATTTCTGAATGGGCGACACCATCTTTTCTTGTAAAGTCATGGGTCAGCCCTGTGCGTTCATCTTTGAGCTTTTCACCTGCACGATAAGCCATAGATGCAACAGCAGTTCTGCCTGAACTTCGATTAACTGTTTTGGTCGAGCAATGATAAATCGCCATCGCTTAACACTTCCGACTAGCAGGGACGTAATAACCGCATTTTTCACATTCTCTTTTTAGGTTCTGAACTTCTCTTTCTTCTGCATGTTGTGCCATCTGTTCAGGCATCTTATAAGTGCATTCGTGTCCGCAATTTGGACAAAGGTAAAGGTGAGTTTCTCTAAAATTATACCGATACATTTTTATTTACCTTTTGCTTTTTTAAATTGCGTAGCAATTTTTTGGGGTTAAGGGGATTCCCCTTACGCAAACTTTGACTTGGATGAAATCCAAGTCGTAAGTGCGCATTTCATGAAAAACACGATAGCATATTACCCGCTTGAATTTCAATTCATAGGGTCTTATGCTTGAGTGGTTTTCTATATTCCGAAATTAATCGTTATGACTAAATCTGCTG
>NZ_VPEO01000129.1:0-1719 GCF_013417155.1 Acinetobacter sp. YH16052
GTAATGTATTCGCTTCGCTCATACTTTTTGAAAAGCAAAAGCTCCAAAGTTCGCACCCATTCGGGATGCTCTGTATCTTTCGTTATGAAGCAAAAGGGAGCTTGTAATCAGGGAAAAGGCAGGGGCAAAATTTTAATGCCAGGTGGTCGCTCGTAGACACTCGCTCGGCTCTTACTGGAATGATTAAAATATCTAATCAAAAACGTGGAACATTGTTTAAATATTAAGCGTGGAACGTGAATAATTATAAAAAAACCCCATACGGGCTAGAATGGGGTATTAAGATTAGAATATAACATTGATATTTAAGGAAAATAAATATCAGTTTCGTATAAGTTGTATTATGTTAATTTTAGAAAATCTAAAATAATTATTGATAATTTTTTTTTGAAAATTTAACATACCTTCCGATGGGTATTTTAGGTATGATTACTTATGAACAGTGTGTTACTCGCTTATGTATTACTTGGATTTTCAATAGTTTCCGAAGTGATTGGAAGTAGTTTTTTAGTTAAATCGGAAGGGTTTACAAAACTTTTTCCAAGCGTGATGGTCTTTATTTTTTTTAGCACGGCATTTTATTTATTATCACAAGTTATTAAAACAATCCCTTTAGGTATCGCATACGCTATATGGGCTGGTGTTGGGATTGTTCTAACTGCTGTAGTTAGCTACTTTGTTTTTAAACAGACACTAGATAATCCTGCTTTAATTGGAATTGGTTTTATCGTATCTGGCGTAATAATTATTAATTTATTTTCGCAATCAGCAGGTCATTAAGTGAAAGAAATTCGGCAACAAAAGAAGCAACCAGAGGTTATTCGAAAGCGCATCCTTGAACAGGCAACTATTCTTGTTTCTCAAAAGGGTATTTCTGGTGTTTCTATTCAAAATATTGCTACAGCAGTAGGTATAACAAAAGGGGGGGTATTTCACCATTTCCCGAATAAAAAAAATTTGATAGAAGAAATGTTCAATCAAATAATTCTTGATTTAGATCAAACAGTTGAATACTTGATTAAACGCGATCCAACAGAATATGGTAAATTCACACGAGCTTATATTCATAGTCCTTTTATCCATCAAATAGATGGGGTGGTTTCTGCTTGGTCAGCGTTATCAATGACTATGATCACAGAGCCTACCTTTAATAAAATTTGGATGGAATGGCTAAAAAATAGATTATCTCAACATGCAGAAACGGATAGTCATCCTGATTTAGAGTTACTTCGTTTAGCAGCAGATGGGTTGTGGCTACAAAGTATTACCGGAGTCATTGATGATGAGCAATGTTCAAAATTAGAAGACGATCTGCTTAATCGAACCTATTTAACATAAAATCTCTTATGCGAAATTTCAGCTCGATGCTTTGAAAGATGGCTAAAGCCATGTTTCAAAGTCGGGCAATTTTGCGCTTGCTGTAATTTGATTTGTAATGAGAAAAACCAAGCAAAGTACCGATCAACTAGTATTTTTTAGGGTCGATCTGACACCAGTCATACGTTTTTTCTTTGACACTACTCGGTTCAAACGAGTAGCAATTTTTCCTCATTATTCTCACCAATGTTTCACCATCACTTTCTCGAATTTGTAGCGGATATTTTTTTAGTACAGCCATATCTGCTCTACGTTCATCAATTTCGTCTTTGCTTGGTATGTATAAAAAGATAGCCAAAATGAACACCATCATCACAGCAACAAACGTGCTGGCAAAAATAA
>NZ_VPEO01000130.1:0-1709 GCF_013417155.1 Acinetobacter sp. YH16052
CCTGTTTAAAGCTATTACCTATAACCAATGGCTGTTGGTTGGACGCAAGACTTTTGAATCAATGGGAGCATTACCCAACCGAAAGTATGCGGTCGTAACACGTTCAAGTTTTACATCTGACAATGAGAACGTATTGATCTTTCCATCAATTAAAGATGCTTTAACCAACCTAAAGAAAATAACGGATCATGTCATTGTTTCAGGTGGTGGGGAGATATACAAAAGCCTGATCGATCAAGTAGATACACTACATATATCTACAATAGACATCGAGCCGGAAGGTGATGTTTACTTTCCTGAAATCCCCAGCAATTTTAGGCCAGTTTTTACCCAAGACTTCGCCTCTAACATAAATTATAGTTACCAAATCTGGCAAAAGGGTTAACAAGTGGCAGCAACGGATTCGCAAACCTGTCACGCCTTTTGTACCAAAAGCCGCGCCAGGTTTGCGATCCGCTGTGCCAGGCGTTAGGCGTCATATGAAGATTTCGGTGATCCCTGAGCAGGTGGCGGAAACATTGGATGCTGAGAACCATTTCATTGTTCGTGAAGTGTTCGATGTGCACCTATCCGACCAAGGCTTTGAACTGTCTACCAGAAGTGTGAGCCCCTACCGGAAGGATTACATCTCGGATGATGACTCTGATGAAGACTCTGCTTGCTATGGCGCATTCATCGACCAAGAGCTTGTCGGGAAGATTGAACTCAACTCAACATGGAACGATCTAGCCTCTATCGAACACATTGTTGTGTCGCACACGCACCGAGGCAAAGGAGTCGCGCACAGTCTCATCGAATTTGCGAAAAAGTGGGCACTAAGCAGACAGCTCCTTGGCATACGATTAGAGACACAAACGAACAATGTACCTGCCTGCAATTTGTACGCAAAATGTGGCTTTACTCTCGGCGGCATTGACCTGTTCACGTATAAAACTAGACCTCAAGTCTCGAACGAAACAGCGATGTACTGGTACTGGTTCTCGGGAGCACAGGATAACGCCTAACAATTCATTCAAGCCGACACCGCTTCGCGGCGCGGCTTAATTCAGGCGTTAAACATCATGAGGGAAGCGGTGATCGCCGAAGTATCGACTCAACTATCAGAGGTAGTTGGCGTCATCGAGCGCCATCTCGAACCGACGTTGCTGGCCGTACATTTGTACGGCTCCGCAGTGGATGGCGGCCTGAAGCCACACAGTGATATTGATTTGCTGGTTACGGTGACCGTAAGGCTTGATGAAACAACGCGGCGAGCTTTGATCAACGACCTTTTGGAAACTTCGGCTTCCCCTGGAGAGAGCGAGATTCTCCGCGCTGTAGAAGTCACCATTGTTGTGCACGACGACATCATTCCGTGGCGTTATCCAGCTAAGCGCGAACTGCAATTTGGAGAATGGCAGCGCAATGACATTCTTGCGGGTATCTTCGAGCCAGCCATGATCGACATTGATCTAGCTATCCTGCTTACAAAAGCAAGAGAACATAGCGTTGCCTTGGTAGGTCCGGCAGCGGAGGAATTCTTTGACCCGGTTCCTGAACAGGATCTATTCGAGGCGCTGAGGGAAACCTTGAAGCTATGGAACTCGCAGCCCGACTGGGCCGGCGATGAGCGAAATGTAGTGCTTACGTTGTCCCGCATTTGGTACAGCGCAGTAACCGGCAAAATCGCGCCGAAGGATGTCGCTGCCGATTGGGCAATAAAACGCCTA